>JADGNT010000354.1 GCA_017883345.1 Candidatus Solibacter sp.
GTGCGAGCAGGCCGACGGGGGCGTCGGCCGCGGTCCAGGGGGACCGCCCCACGATTTATGCAGGCGCCCAGCACCGGAAAAACGAGTGGCATTGGGTTGCCAAGCTGCCCCGCAAGCGAGTCACGCCTCCCGCTCCCCAAAACGGTTCAACACCGCATACGCGGTTACAGTTGGTGAGACTCGAATACGCTCATGGCCTCACCCTGCCCGGCGAGGACGTACCGCTCCCGACCCAAAGGGTACCCCCGGTCGCGGCTCTGATTTGGCCGCTACCAGTTTTTCTCCCAGACCCGGGCGATGGGGTAGCGCCCGGCGTCGCCCGCTTCGTATTTCGATTGCTGGAACCACCACTGCAAACGCGCCCGCGGGTCGGCGGCGAACTGCGCATCGCCGGCCAGTTTCGCCTCGAACTGCTGGCGCAACTCGGGGTTGTCGGCCATCATGCGGCGCGCGATCGGCTCGGAAAGATAAACGCCCGCTCCGCCGCCGCCGAAACCGGTCTCGAATACCGAATTCATGAGGCCCCACCGCGCCAGCGAATCCGGCGCCTGGGGTTCCAGCATGGCCAGCGCCAGGCGCCCGCGATGCTGCTTCAGCGGCACCCAATACGACCCCGCCGGAATCCACATCTTCTCCTTCACCGGCCTGGCATCGAAGCTCACCGCCACGTGGCCTTCGTTCGAATTGGCGGCGAATTTGATATTGCTGAAGCGATAGGTCTCGAACTCCTGCTCCAGCGCCTTCCCCGTCTTCTCCATTTCGACGCCGTGCAGCTTGAGCAGGTCCACCACGGCGGTCCACGCCGCGGGCACCAGGTAGCCGAGCGGCATCTGCACCTCGGTGACGGTATCGATCTGGTCGTGGATGGCGGTGTTCAAATCGTCGGGCTCCGCCAGGTAGCGATTCACCGTCCCGCCGGTGACTTCGCTCTTGAAGGGGCCGTTCTTGAGCGCGTGGTATACCAGCGGACGGCGGGTGTCGCTGACCTTGCCCGCCAGGTAGACGGCAGGCGCACTGCGATCTCCGGCGCGCGCCGCCATCAGCCGATCCGCCTCGCGCACCGCTTGGCGCAGGCCTTCGGGATCGGCCACGATGGTCTCGATGGTGTTGCGCATGATGTCGTAGTGCGCCCAGGCGCGGGTTTTCGCGGCCTTCAAACTGTGGGTCTCCACCAGCAGCGACGGCCGGTTCTGCACCGCGCTGTAGAGGTGCGAGTAGCGCGGCGAAAACACCTCCATGAAGAATTCGCGTTTGCCGCCGGCATTGCGCAGCGCGCCGTAGGGGGCCACCAGGTGCCCGTCCGCCGCCATGCGCTTATCCAGTTCCGGCACGAACCGCTCGCGCACCCAGGCGCCCGCGGGCTCGGCGATATCCTGATTGCGCGCCATGTCCCAGGTCACGTCGTACTGGAAATCGCTGCCGTCGGTGACGTGGTTGTCGATATGGAAATCGGGGTTCCAGGTGTTGAAGATCTTGAGCCACGCGCGCATCTCCGGCGTGTCGGCCTTGATGTAATCGCGATTCAGGTTCATGCGCTGCGCGTTGGCGCGCAGGCCGGTGGATTTCGGCCCGTTCTGGCTGGGCCGGTGGTACGGGCTGAAATATTCATGCCCATCCACGTTGAATACCGGGATGATCACGAAGATCATGCGATCCAGCCAGGCGCCATATTTCTTGCCCACCACCATGTCCCGCACCAGCATGAGGGCCGGGTCTTTGCCCTCGATCTCGCCCGCGTGAATTCCGCTCTGGATCAGCATGATGACCTTGCCGGTCCTGGCGGCCGATTCCGGCGTGAAGGCGCGATCCTTGGACACCACGAGCGCGATCATCGTGCGCCCCTCCGGCGTGGCGCCGATGTCGAGCACCTTGACGAAGCGCGAGGCGCGCTCCAGGCGGCGCGAGATCTCGACGGCTTCGGCGTAGGGCGCGGTTTCGTTCCAATCGGATTTCTCGCCGGTAGTCAGCAGGCCGGGCGGCGACGCCTTGGTGCTGGCGGCGAGCGATCGGGCGGCCTTGGCGGCGGGAGGTTCGTAGGCGGAATGGGGCGCAATCGGGTCTTGCGCCCAGGCGCATGCGGCGGCCACGGCGCAGAGGATGGTGGCACGGATCATGTTCGGGTATGTTACCAACATTTGGCCGCGTCATGTGCTCAACGGCACTCTGGACAGTCGCGTGCCTCAACAATGCCGAGGCGAAAATTATGAACTGGGATCAAATGGAAGGTAAGTGGAAGCAGATGAAGGGCGTGGTCAGGAAGCAGTGGGGCAAGCTGACCGACGACGACCTGGAATTCATGGCCGGAAGCAAGGACCAGTTTGTGGGCCGCCTGCAAGAGCGCTACGGCATTAAGAAAGAAGAGGCGCAGAAGCAGGCGGACGAGTGGCTGCAGGCGCAGGCCGAGGACAAACCGAAGGCGACCAAAAATCGCTAGGGCGGCGCAGACCAGAATACCGTAGAGCAGGCGCCCCGCCTGCCATGCCGGTATTCCTACCGGCATTCTTCGAAGCACGTCGGCCAGGACGCCGACGATGCAACCGGGGTACCCTCTGGGTCTGGTCGCTCCAGCGGGATGTAGAATTGAGGTTCGGAGAGGACCGAACTCATGAAATTCTTCACCCTGGCCGCGCTCTGTAGCGTCGGCATCTCGACCGCATTCGCCGCGCCCGGTGCCATCCACCTGGTGCAGAGGCCGGCGATGAACAAGACCGACATCGTATTCTCCTACTCGGGGGATTTATGGCGCGTCAGCCGCGAGGGTGGCGTGGCCACACGGCTGACATCCGGGCCGGGCTTCGAAAGCGATGCCGCCTTTTCCCCCGATGGCAAGACGCTCGCCTTCACCGGCGAATACGATGGCAATGTGGACGTCTTCACCGTGCCGGTATCCGGCGGCGTTCCCAAACGCGTGACCTTTCACCCCGATGCCGACCGCGTGGTGGGCTGGACCTTCGATGGCGCGCGCATTCTGTTCCGCTCCAATCGCCTGAGCCAGTCGCGGTACACGCAACTCTACACGGTGGCGGCCGAAGGCGGCCTTCCCGAAGTCCTGCCGCTGCCCATGGGCTGCATGGGCGCCTATTCGCCCGATGGCAAACGCATGCTCTACGCGCCGCTGGACGGCGGGCAGTTCGCGCCCGGGTTCACCAACTTCGTGGCCTGGAAGCGCTATCGCGGCGGCTCGGCCAGTTACCTGTGGCTGATCAATTTGGCCGACCTGACTACGGTCAAGGTGCCGCGCACCGATTCCAATGACATCTACCCGATGTGGATCGGCGATAAGACGTACTTCCTCTCCGACCGCAACGGCCCGATAACGCTGTTCAGCTACGATCCGCAATCCAAAAAGGTCAGCGAGCTGATCAAGAACACCGGCAAGGACATCGTGTCGGCCAGCGCCGGACCGGGCGGCATCGTTTACGAGCAGTTCGGGCAGATCCATATCTACGACATTGCGAGCGGCAAGGAACACGCCGTCAAGATCGAGATCGCCGCCGACCTCACCGAAGTGCGCCCCCACTTCCAGAATGTTTCGCGCGAACTGCGCAACGCCGCGATTTCGCCCACCGGTGTGCGCGCCGTTTTCGAAGCCCACGGCGAGGTGCTGACCGTCCCCGCCGAGAAGGGCGAGGTACGCAATCTGACCAATACGCCCGGTGTCATGGAGCGCAACCCGGCGTGGTCGCCGGACGGCAAAACCATCGCTTACTTCTCCGATGAATCGGGCGTTTACGCCCTGCACATCAAGCTGCAGAACGGGGCGGGGGAGACGAAAAAGATTCCGCTGGCCGGCAAATCGGCGTTCTACTTCGACCCCAAGTGGTCGCCGGACAGCAAGGCCATCGCGTTCAACGACAACATGGACAACCTGTGGATGGTCGAGCTCGCGAGCGGCAAGGCCACCAAGGTGGATACCAACCATATCTACGATCTCGACCGCGGGTTCAACTGGTCCGGCGATTCGAAGTGGATTGCGTTCGAGAGATTCCTCCCCAACCGGCTGCGCGCCATCTCGATTTATTCGGTGGAGAGCGGCAAGAGCGTGCAGATTACCGATGGCATGAGCGACGCGCGGCGTCCGGTGTTCGACCGCGACGGGCAGTATCTGTATTTCACGGCGAGCACCAACTACGCACCCACCACCAGCGGGCTCGATATGAGCAGCGACGAACACGAGGTGACCAGCAGCGTTTACCTGGCGGTGCTGCCCAACAATATCGCGTCGCCGCTCGGGCCGGAGAGCGATGAAGAAAACGCGCCGGGCCCAAAGGGCACCCCGGCGGCGGATGGCGGCCGCGGTGGCCGCGGCGGCAACGGGGCGGCGGGCGCGGGCGCGCCGGGAGCGGGAGCGGCGGCGCCGGCGCCGGAGGCTCCGCCCAAGCCGGTGCGCATCGATTTCGACAAGTTGCAGCAGCGCATCGTCGCCCTGCCGTTTCCGGCGCGCCCCTACACGGACCTCGCAGCCGGACGTCCCGGCATTCTCTTTGTGCTGGAGCCGGCGGCCGGCGGAGGTGGCGGCCGCGGCGGGGCCGGTGGCGGCGGTGGTGGCGCTACCCTGACGCGCTTCGACCTCAAGACGCGCAAGAGCGACAAACTCGCCGACGGCGTGGCTTCGTTCGACCTCTCCGCCAACGGCGACAAGATGCTGCTGCGCATGGGCGGCCCCGGCGGCGGCGCAGCCGGCCGAGGCGCTCCGGGCGCGGTCCCGCCGGTTCCGAGCTACGTCATCGTGGCCTCGGCCACTCCCGTGAAGGCGGGCGAGGGCGCCTTAAAGCTGGCCAATATCGAAGTCAATGTGGACCCCATCGCCGAGTGGAAACAGATGTACCACGAGGTATGGCGCATCGAGCGCAGCTACTTCTACGATCCCAATCTTCACGGCGTGAATACATCCGATTCGGAGAAGGAATACGAGAAGTACCTGGATTCGCTCTCCTCGCGCGCCGACCTGAACTACATCTTCAAAGACATGTTGAGCGAGATGACGAGCGGCCACCTGCGCGGCGGCGGCGGCAATATTCCGCTCGCCAGAACCATCCCCGGCGGCCTGCTGGGCGCGGATTACGAGATCTCGAACGGCCGTTACCGCTTGCAGAAAATCTACGCCGGGGAAAGTTG
Organism: Candidatus Solibacter sp.; assembly: GCA_017883345.1. Taxonomy (GTDB): domain Bacteria; phylum Acidobacteriota; class Terriglobia; order Bryobacterales; family Bryobacteraceae; genus Solibacter. The sequence goes on from JADGNT010000354.1 coordinate 5,119, forward strand.
GAACCCGCAATTGCAGGCGCCGCTCACGCAACCCGGCTTGAACGTTAATCAGGGCGACTACCTGCTGGCCGTCAACGGCCAGGATCTGGCGGGCAAGGACGATGTTTCGCGCCTGCTCGAAAATACCGCCGGCAAACCGGTGTTGCTCAAGATCGGCGCCGACCCAACGGGTGCGAACGCGCGCGAGATCACGGTGCTGCCCATCGCGAGCGAACTGCAGTTGCGCCACGCGGAGTGGATCGCCGCCAACCGGCGCAAGGTGGACGAGCTCTCCGGCGGCAAGCTGGCCTACGTGTACCTGCCCGATACCGCGCAGGGCGGCCTGACCAGTTTCAACCGCTATTACTTCGCGCAGTCCGACAAGCAGGGCGCGGTGATCGACGAGCGCTTCAATTCGGGCGGACAGGTGGCGGACTACATCATCGAAGCCATGCGCCGCCAGTTGATGGGCTACTGGAGCCCGCGCTACGGCGCCATCTACCGCACGCCCGCGGCCTCCATCCTGGGGCCCAAGGTGATGATCGTCAATGAAATGGCGGGCTCCGGGGGCGACGCCATGCCGTGGATGTTCCGCTACGCCAAGATTGGTCCGCTGGTGGGCAAACGCACCTGGGGCGGGCTGATCGGCGTCTCGCAATATCCCGCGCTGATGGATGGCGGCAACGTGACTTCTCCCAACTTCGGATTCTTCAGCCCGGAGGGCCAGTGGGACGTGGAGAACCACGGGGTCGCGCCGGACGTGGAAGTGGAGATGGACCCGAAGCTCGTC
>JADGNT010000355.1 GCA_017883345.1 Candidatus Solibacter sp.
TCCAGGATACCGGCACGGTTGCCTTTTGGACGGCGCTGGTGGACGTGAGGAAAGAACATTTCCCGCCAAGCTCGCCAAGGGCGCAAAGAAAACCTTCGGCAGGCTGGGGCTTCGAGCTCACGGGTGACGGGTTCCTGGGTTTTGCTTGGGCAGGTCCGGGTCGGGCGACGGGGTCTCGGGCGGTGCCTGGGGCGGGAGAACTCGCGGGGGGATGAGGAAGGGTTCGCCGTTGGGACGGAAGCGCGGCGGAAGTCCGCAACCTTGGGCAGCTCGGATAAGGGGCAGAGATTGGCTGGTAAGGTCGCCGGCTCGCGGCAGTGACCGCCAGCGGATTAGGAACGACCAGTCGCCTTGCGGCGCTCGGCGGCCGGCGCGTACCCCTGTTTCTCTCTTCGACGGCGGCAAGGGGAGAAGCACTTCGCCGCAAATTTGCTGGTTTCATCCATCTGCACGGCTTTGGATACCGTAAGGTGGATGAACACGCGCGTTCAGCGTGTTCCTGTCGCAGTCTCCGTCCAGATTATTGTTCCTTCGCGCCTAACGTTCCATCGTCACGCAGCGATCGTCAGGCGCGTGCGGTCGCGGCTCCGAATGAAGCCTGGCCGCAAGCCTGCGATGCCGGCGCAGAATCGACTCCAGCGATATGGTTTCGAGTGAGCCGCCCTCTACCACGACGCGTCCTTCCACTACCAGTGTGTCCACCTGCGCCGGCGCGCACAACAGAAGCGCGGACACGGGGTCTCCGGCTCCGCTGTAACCGGCGCCGCGCAAATCGAACATCGCCACGTCGGCGCGCTTGCCGGGTTCCAGGCTGCCGATGTCGTCGCGGCCCAGGCAGCGCGCGCCCTCCACCGTCGCCATCCGCAAGGCCTCGCCCACCGCCAGCGCCCCCGCGCCATAGCGCACGCGTTGCAGCAGCAACGCCTGACGGGCTTCCGCCAGCATGTGCGAGCTGTCATTTGACGCGCTGCCATCCACCCCGAGCCCGACCGGACATCCGGCGCGGCGCAGCGCCGCGACCGGCGCGAAGCCTGAACCCAAACGCATATTCGAGGTCGGACAATGCGCAATCCCCACGCCCGCGCGCCCCAGACGCTTGACTTCGCCGCGATTGAAATAGATGCCGTGCGCCAGCCAAGTGTCTCCACACAGCCATCCCACGTCCTCCAACAAATCCAGCGGCCGCTTGCCAAACCGGCTCAGGCAGTACGCATCTTCATCGCGCGTCTCGGCCAGGTGGGTATGCAGCCGCACCCCGTGCCGGCGCGCCAGATCGGCGCTAGAGCGCATCAACTCCGGCGACACGGAAAACGGCGAACACGGCGCCAGCGCCAGACGCAGCATGGAGCCGGGCGCGGCGTTGTGGTACTTTCCGATCAAGCGCTCGCAGTCCTGGAGGATTCGCTCTTCGCTCTGCACCACCGAATCCGGCGGCAGGCCGCCTTGGCTCCGTCCCACACTCATACTGCCGCGCGTGGGATGGAACCGCATGCCGATGCGCCGCGCGGCTGCAATCTGAGCGTCGATCAGATTGCAGCGGCCACGCGGGAACAGATAGTGGTGGTCGCTCGTGGTGGTGCATCCGGAGAGCAGCAACTCCGCCATGCCGGCCAGCGCCGCCACCTCGACGCACTCTTCATCCAGTCTTGCCCAAATTGGGTACAGGGTGCGCAGCCAGTCGAACAACTTCGCGTCCGCCGCGGGAGCATAGGCGCGGGTGAGGGTCTGGTACAGATGGTGGTGAGTATTCACCAGGCCAGGCAGGGCGATGCAGTGCCGGCCGTCGATGACGCGGTCCGCCTTCGGCAGGCGCGCGGCGCCGCTTCCGACACGCCGGATCGCTCCATTCTCCGCGTAGATATACCCGCCGCGCAGGACCTGGTTCTCCGCGTCCATCAGGACCAGCGTGTGAATATTCCGAATCAGGAGGGAGTTGGTGGGCATTACGCGGCTGTCCATTCAACGCAGAGGCGCGGAGACGCAGAGGAAGCGCAGAGAAGGCATGCCCCCACGAATGGGGGCATGGCAGCCTGAAAGGCTACGCTACGGTCGAGTTGCGGATGGGTTTCCCGAGAGAAAAACGAACACATTATTCGATCAACTTCCGTTCCCGCAGGATTTCCTCGAGCGCCGCGCCATCGGGCGCAATATCGTACGGTTGACCGGCGGCCGCCCGTGCCGACTGCACATCCTTGAGCCCGTTGCCGGTAATCAACGCCACCGCGCTGGCGCGCCGTCCCACGCAGCCCTCCGCCACCGCCCTCTGCAAGCCGGCGACGGCCGTGGCGGCGGCCGGTTCGGCGAAGATGCCTGATAAGCGGCCCGTGTAGCGCATGGCCTCCAGAATTTCGCCGTCAGAGACGTTGATCATGGCGCCGCCCGATTCGCGCACCGCCAGCACGGCTCGCTTCCAATTCCGGGGCACTCCCACCGCGATACTGTCCGCCAGTGTCGCCGGCTCGATGGGCCGCATCGGCTCGCCGCTCAGGAAGGCGGCAGTCACCGGAGCGGCGCCCTCCGCCTGCACGCCCAGAATTCGCGGCGTCCGCGGGATCAGACCCAGGGCCTTGAGCTCCCGGAAGCCCTTCCAGACTCCCGCAACGGTGCAGCCGTCGCCTACCGAAACCGCCACCCAATCCGTGGGCTCCCATGCGAGTTGTTCGCCGATTTCCAGGCCGGCCGTCTTTTTCCCCTCCACCAGGTAGGGGTTAATGCCGGAGTTGCGGTTGTACCAGCCCCATTTCCCGCACGAGCGCTGGCACAACTGAAACGCGTCCTCATAGCTGCCGCGCACGCGCAGCACGGTCGCGCCGAAGATAAGCAACTGCGTGACCTTGGGCTCCGGCGCACGTTCGGGAACGAAGATGACGCTTTTCAAACCCATGGAGGCAGCCATCCCGGCGCACGACGATGCCGCGTTGCCCGTGCTCGCGCAGGCGATGATCGGCCGCCGTTTTTCGCGCGCCTTGACCACCCCCACGGAACTGGCGCGATCCTTCAGCGATCCGGTCGCATTGCGGCCGTCGTCTTTCAGGAAAAGCTTGGCTAGCCCCACGTGACGCGCCAGCGCCGGCGTGGAGGTCAGCGGCGTACCTCCCACGGAGAGAGCCGGGAGCGCGGCATTCGAACCTATCGGCAGGAGTTCCCGGTATCTCCAGTGCGACTGGTCGCTCCTGGCGGCCAACCTCCGGCGTGTCAGGATGCGGCCGATCCTCGCGTAGTCGTATTGCACATCGAGAATCCCAACGATGCCGCAACGCGGACAGGTGTACCCCACGCGAACCGGATAGACGGTTTCGCAAAACAGGCATTTCAGTCCTTGAACGAACACGTAACAGCGTAGCACTTGGACACCGGGGACAAAACCGGGGACAGACAGGACTGCCAGCGAATTTCCGGCAAAGAGCGCCGGAAATTCATGGCAGTCTTGTCAGTCCCCGGGGGCGCTGTAAGATGAAGGGGTTGAGCAAACCTATGAAAACTGTAATGGAGAATTTGGAACCCCAGTCCCTGTGGCGGCACTTCGAGGCGCTATCGGCCATCCCGCGCGCTTCCGAAAAAGAGGCGTTGGCGCGCAGCTATGTGCTGGCGCAAGCCGCCCGCCTGGGCCTTGAGTCAACCCAGGACCGTGTCGGAAACATCGTGATCCGCAAGCCCGCGCGCCCCGGACGCGAGGGGGCTGTCCCGGCCGTTCTGCAAGGCCACCTGGACATGGTCTGCGAGAAAAACGAAGGCACACATCACAACTTCGACACGGATCCCATTCGCCTGATCCGCGATGGCGACTGGCTGATGGCGGACGGCACCACGCTGGGCGCCGACAACGGCGTGGGCGTGGCCGCCGCGCTGGCCGTGATGGAGAGCGACGATTGTGCCCACGGACCGCTGGAGTTCCTGTTCACTATCGACGAGGAAAGCGGCCTGACCGGCGCATCGGAGTTCCCCGGCGGCTTGCTCCAGGCCAAATACTTCCTGAACCTTGACGGCGAGGAGGAGGGAACGCTTTGCATCGGCTGCGCGGGCGGCCTCAATACCATCGCCCGGCGCAAAGTGGCCTGCCACGCCGCCCGGTCCGATGCCGGGCGGGAAGCCTGGCGCATCAAGGTCTCCGGCCTGCAAGGCGGGCACTCTGGCATCGACATCAACAAAGGCCGCGGCAACGCCGTGCGCATCCTCGGCCGCGTCCTACAGACCCTGGTGGGCCGCATGCCCCTCTCCATCGCCGCCATCGACGGCGGCAGCAAACGCAACGCCATCCCGCGCGAGGCGTCCGCCACTATCGTGATCGACGCTGTTCGCCACCAGGAGTTGAAGTCGCTGGCTGCCGGCGTGGAAGGCGCAATCCAATCCGAACTCGGCGCGTTCGATGCCGGCCTGCGCATCGCGCTCGAAAGCGTACCGCACCCCCCGCAAGTCCTGGATGACGCCGACGCGCTCGCCATCGCGGGACTGCTGGCCAGCCAGCACCATGGTGTTCTGGCGATGAGCCCCGACATCGCCGGGCTGGTACAGACGTCCACCAACCTCGCTATCGTGTCCACCAAAGATGACACAGTGGAGATCGAAACCAGCCAGCGCAGCCCCATCGAGAGCAGCAAGATGGCGGCCGGCCGCATGGTATCCACTATCTTCCACATGGCGCGTTTCGAGGTGGAGCAAACCGGCGGCTATCCCGGATGGAAGCCCGAACCGGCCAGCGATATCGTGCGCCTGTGCCAGGCGGTGCATCAGGAGATCCTGGGCCAGGTCCCCGAACTCGTCGCCATGCACGCGGGCCTGGAGTGCGGCGTGATTGGCGAAAAATACCCCGGTATGCAACTGATATCATTCGGACCTCATATCGTGGACGTCCACAGCCCCAGCGAGCGGCTTAAGATCTCGTCGGTTGCGCCCTTCTGGGCTTTTCTGACGGGGCTCTTGGAGCGCCTCTGAAGTGGGACCAGGCGATCGTTTTTGTGTCGTCTGTGCTAATATCGGGCTGTGACTGAACTGCTGCGGAAGGCCGTGGCCACGCTTTCGGAGTTGCCTCCCGAGGAGCAAGACGCTTTGGCGGCGATGGTGCTTGAAGAACTCGCCTTCGGGCAGGGGCCGAGCCGTCCGCCGTTGAGCATCGACGCCCTGGAAGAAGAGGCACGGCTGGAGCATCTCGCGGGCAGGACCGAGCCGCTGAACTTCTAAGCGGATGAGGTCCCGGCGCACCGCCCGGTTTAAGAGCTTGTTTGGGCAGTTGCCTGCTGCGGTCCAACAGAGCGCGCGGCGTGCGTACGACTTATTCCAGCGCGATTCCGCACACCCCAGTCTACAGTTCAAACGGCTGCGCGCCTACCGCCCGACGTATTCCATTAGGGTTGGTCTTGGCTATCGCGCCCTGGGCATCAGATTCGATGAGACCTTGGTGTGGTACTGGATCGGTCCTCACGCTGAATATGACCGTTTGATTTCACAACTGAAGTGATCCCATCTGGCCGCTGTGCCGCTGTGCCGCTGTGCCGCCGTGAAGGCGGTGGCGCGACAGACCACGCAATGCGATGGTCTGTCCTACTGCTGCTTGGCTTCCAGTTCGGCCCAGCGGGCGTAGAGAGCGTGCACCGAGTCTTCGGCGGGCTGGAGTTTTTTGTAGCAGGCCTGTAGACGCGGGCCGTCGGAGACCACTTCCGGGGAATGCATTTCGGCGCGGATGGCCTCGACTTGCCGCTCCGCTTCCAGAATGCGCGCTTCCATCTGCTCCCACTCGCGCGCTTCGTGGTAGGAGAGCTTCTTTTTGACAGGCTGCGATCTGGTTTCCTGCCTGGCAGGCTTGGGCGCGTCGGGCTGCCCCATTTTGGCCTGTTCCCATTGCCAGTAGTCGGCGAAAAGCTGCGCGCCGCCGCGCCCGTCCAGG
>JADGNT010000356.1 GCA_017883345.1 Candidatus Solibacter sp.
CAACGCCACCGGCACGGTCACGGGATGCACCGGCATACCAATTAGCAGATCGTCGAGAAACTTCTGTCGGGCGGCGCGCTGCGCTCCGGTGTTCGCCCGTGCGATGCCGTGCGCCAGTTCCAGCACCGTCACCACCGACACCGCGATCTCCGGGTCGGCGGCCTGCGCGCCAATCGCCTCCAGCATCTCGTACGCGGACTGGCGCCGTCGCTCCGCGGTGATGACCACCGAGGAATCCAGGATCAGTCCCACGCCGGCGACTCCAATGGCTCCCGATGGCTGTCGATGGCGGCTTGGATATCGCGGGCGAAGTCGTCGTCCATGGTCGCGGTGGAGTCCTTCGGCATAAGCGCCAGCACTTCGGAGACCCGGCGCCGCGGCGGATCGCTGGCGCGCAGGACGGCCACCGGTTGGAGGTCCTGCTCAACCACCACTTCCACGCCTTGCCGCACTTTCTCCAGCACGGCGTGCAGGTCCCGCGCCAGTTCAGCCTCCGTCATGTGAAGTTGCGCCATATCTTCGATCATACGTCTTTGTCGGCCTCGGCTTCCAGCGCGTCCTCGATCTCGCGCTAGTCGCGCTCCAACTTCGCCGGGTTGGGCGCCTTCGCCCGCTTGGCGGATTTCGCCGCCTTTCTGGCGCCCGATCCCGAGGCCCGCCGCGCCCCCGGCACCTTGCCGATTCGAGGATCCCTGGCCACGATCAGCTCGCAGGCGCGCAGCGCCGCCTCCTCGAAACCCGGCGCATCCACCGGAAGCACCTGCCAGCCCGTTACCTTCTTTCCCAATACCTGAATCGATCGCATGTTCGGGAACTCGCAGCGCAGACTCTCGTGGTGCTCTACGGTGGTGGCGAGCCACACCCCGTTGTCCGCGGTCTCGTCGCGCCGGTCGCGCAATATGAGGACAATCTTGTCCTCAACGTAGACCGCAAGGCAGCCGAACATGGAGCGGGTCTGGGGCGCGAGCGCATCGATCGCGTCGAGCACGAACTCATGCGGGACGGCCTTGCGCTGTTTGACGGCGAAAGCGGTCTCGTCCAACGGGAGGACGGGCTTATTGCGACGGGATGCCGGCATCGGACTTAGGATACCCACAGTCAGCCGGCGGCCGGCTACTTGCTTGCGGTGGCCGGCTGGTAGCCCGACTGCCCCGCCTTCTGCATCGCCTCGATTCCCTCCGCGATGCTGAGCAGTGGAGTGGTCTTCACATCCTTGCAGGCTCCGCCTGCCGCGACGGCCACGGCGAATGCCGCGGCGCTGACATTGTCGGGCATCTCGAGGACTCCGATCAGGTCGTAGTCCCCGAATGCCATCCAGAACGATCCGATCTTTCCCCCGAGCTTCTCGACCACCTTGCGGACCGCCTCTACGCGGTCCTGCGGGCGCTTGATCATAGCGGCCCAAGCTTCGGCGCTGTACGATACTTGGAACAGGTAACTAGGCACTGTAGGCCCCCTTTTCAACCGGAATTTCCATTTTGGATTCCCAGGTTCTGGCCAGTATACACCCAACCAAGGCACCGTAGAGTAGGGGCGTCCCGCCTGCCATGCCGGTATTCTTACCGGCATGGTTCGAAGAACGTCGGCAAGGACGCCGACGTGGCAACCTGAAAGGTTACGCTACAGCATCCCCAGCACCGCGTTGATCAACACACTCGCCATGCCGACCGGGATCGCGATCTTCCACCCGATGTTCATCAGTTGATCGTACCGGTAGCGCGGGAACGTGCCGCGGAACCAGATCATCATGTAGATGATCACCGACACCTTCACCAGGAACCAGAAGAGTCCGATCACGCCCGCGTTCACCATCGGGATGGCCAGGATGCCGCCGATCGCCACTAAGATCACCACCACCCCCAGCAGCACCTTTTGCTGCATCGCGTCCTTGAGCTTCTTGATCAGGGTGAAGGTGGCCAGCCCCGAGCCCACAAACAGCAGCACCGGCGTGCCGTAGTTCAACGGCACGTCCAGCCACTTCACGCTCGGAAAGGGACGCAGCCAGCCGCCCCAGAACAGCGCTACCGCCACGCTCGAAACCACGAAGATGTTGGCATACTCCGCCAGGAAGTAGAGCGCCCAGCGGAAGCCGCTGTACTCGGTGTGGAACCCGGCCACCAGCTCCGATTCCGCTTCCGGCAGGTCGAACGGCGCGCGATTGGTCTCCGCCGTCGCCGCGATGATGTACAGGCCGAACGGCACGATCATGAACCCGTAGTTGGCGAAAATTCCCCACACCCCGCGATCCAGTTGCGACTGCACGATGCCCTGCATGCTCAGCGTGCCGGCCACCATCACGCCGCTCACCAGGGCGAACGCCAGCGCCACTTCATAGCTCACCAATTGCGCCGCGCCGCGCAGCGCGCCGAGCAGCGGGTAGTGGCTGTTGGAAGACCAGCCGCCCAGAATGATGCCCAGAATGCCCACCGCCGACATCGCCGAGATCACCAGCAGGCCGACGTTCACGTCGGCCACGAAAATCGACTTGGCGAACGGGATCACGGCAAAGGCGCTCAGCGCCGTGATGGTCGAAATGCAGGGCGCGAACCAGAAGATGGCCTTGTCGGACCCCTCCGGGATGATGTCTTCCTTGAGCAGCAGCTTCAGAGCGTCGGCGATGGGTTGCAAGAGGCCGTGCGGGCCCACCCGCATGGGGCCCAGCCGCACCTGGAAATCCGCCAGCACCTTGCGCTCCACCAGCACGATATAGCCGGCGACCAGCGGGAACGCCGCGATGATGACCAGCGTCACCAGGATGGGCATGAACAGCGGATGGTTGAGGACCGTCTGCATAAGCGTTTTACCGGAACAGCGAAGTCTGCGCGAACCGCAGGAACGGCTCGGGGTAGAGCCCTATGCCGAGCGTCGCCACGCCGCTCAGCCCGAGCGCGAAGCGCAGGCCGAAGCTGGTGGCGAGCGCCGGCGCCTGGGCGTCGGCGTCGCGATTGAACATGCTGCGTACAATCTTGAAGTAATAATAGATGGCCACCGCCACGTACAGCGTGGCAAACACCGCCAGGGCGTAGTGCCTGGTCTGAATCAGCGACAGGAAAATGTAGTACTTGCCCAGGAAGCCCGCGGTCGGCGGAATGCCGGCCAGCGAGAGCAGGAAAATCAGCATCAGGAACGCGTACCAGGGGTTCTTGTGGACCAGGCCCGCCACATCGTCCAGGTCCTCGCCGATGATGTTGGCGCGGCGCATCGCCACCACCACCAGCAGCGCGCCCAGGTTCATGAAGGTGTACACCATGATGTAGACCGCGATGCCGTTGATCCCGGTGTCGTTGCCGGCGATCAGGCCGAGCAGCATGTAGCCGGCGTGGGAAATGGAGCTGTACGCCAGCAGGCGCTTGATGTTGGTCTGGTTGATGGCCGCCAGGTTGCCCACCGTCAGGGTGAGCACGGCGATCAGCGAGAGCAACGGCTCCCAGACCTCGCGCGCCGAGGCCAGCGGGCCCAGGAAGATGCGCAGCAGGAAGGCCATCGACGCCGCCGTGGACCCCACCGAAAGGTAGGCGGTGACGGTGGTTGGCGCGCCTTCGTAGGCGTCCGGCGCCCACATGTGGAAGGGCACCGCGGAGATCTTGAAGAGCAGTCCGACGGAGGTGGTGGTCAGCGCCAGGAAAACCATGGGATCCCAGGGCGGACGCTGCTGAATCGCACTGGCGATCATGGACAGTTTGGTGGAGCCGGCCATACCGTACATCACGGAAAATCCGTAGACCAGAAAGCCGCTGGAGAACGCGCCCAGAATGAGGTATTTCAGCGCGGCCTCATTGGAGCGCCGGTCGGTGCGCAGGAAGCCCACCATCACGTAGAAGCACAGCGCCATCAACTCCAGGCCGATGAACAGCGTGATCAGGTCCGTCCCGGTCGCCAGGAAATACATGCCGCACTGGGCGAACAGCATCAGCGCGTAGTATTCGCCGTGGTGCTCGCCCGCCACCTCCAGGTACTTGTACGAGGCCAGCGCGACGATGACGGCGGCAATCAGGAAAATCCAGTTAAAGAAGATCGCAAAACCATCCACCGTGACGGTGCCGCCGAAGCCGCTCAGTTCGCTCACGCCGTAGGACACCAGCCACGCATGCTGCCGGTAGAGCCCGAAGCCGGTGAAGAGTTCCGCCAGCACCACGAAAATCAGCAAATACTTGCGTTGCCGCGGATCGGGAAAAATCAGAAAGTCGAACAGCAGGATGGCGCAGGCGAACAGCGCCAGCATCACCGCGGGGATGATCGAGAAGTGATCCGTGGTGGTGTAGAACTGGCTCATGTCGATCATTGGCCGCCTCCCGCGCGCGGGCGCTCAGAAACGCCGGGCGCCGCGGGTAGCGTCATGGGTACGCCAGCGTTCTGCACCGCACCCCCGAAGTAGCCCGGCCGGACGCGCTCCACGATCTCCGCCACCGGCTGCCGCAAAATATCGAAGTAGGGCTTGGGATAAATCCCGATCCAGATCGACCACGCGATCAGCGGCACAAACAGCGCCACCTCGCGCGCCGTCATGTCCGGGATGGTCAGATTCTTGCCGTTGGTCACCTGGCCCAGCATGGTCCGCTGGTACAACCACAGCAGGTACGCCGCGCCTAGAATTACGCCCGTCACCGCGAAGGCCGCCCAGATCGGGTTGGCCTCGAACGCGCCTTGCAAAATGGTGAACTCGCCCACGAAACCGTTCAACAGCGGCAGGCCCGCCGAGCTCAGCATGGCAATGGCGAAGATGACGGCGAACTTGGGCATGACGTGCGCGAGGCCCCCGTACTCCTTGATTTCGCGCGTGTGGCGGCGCTCGTAAATGATGCCGATCACCAGGAAGAGCATGCCGGTCGAAATCCCGTGATTCACCTGTTGCAGCACGCTGCCCGCGATCCCGTTGGGGTTCATCGAGAAGATGCCCAGCGTGCAGAAGCCCAGGTGGCTCACCGAGGAATACGCCACCAGCTTCTTCCAATCGGCCTGCATCAGGCTGACCAACGCCCCGTAGATGATGCCGACGATCGAGAGGATCGCCAGAATCTGCACGATCTTCTGATCCATCGATGCCTTGGGCAGCAGCGTCAGCGAGAATCGCAGGAAGCCGTACGTCCCCATCTTCAGCAGCACCGCGGCCAGAATCACCGAGCCCCCGGTGGGCGCCTCCACGTGCGCGTCGGGCAGCCAGGTGTGGAACGGGAACATCGGAACCTTGATGGCGAAGCCGATGAAGAACGCCCAGAACACCCACTGCTGCGTCCCCAGCGGCAGGTTGAGCTTCATCAGCTCGGAGATTTCAAACGTGTAGGACCCGAACTGCTTGAAGTGCGCGAAATAGAGCGTCAGGATGCCCAATAGCATCAGCACGCTGCCCGCCAGGGTATACAGGAAAAACTTGATCGCCGCGTAGAGCTTTCTGGGCCCGCCCCATACGCCGATGATGAAGTACATCGGCACCAGCACCAGTTCCCAGAAAACGTAGAACAGGAAAAAATCCAGCGAGAGAAATACGCCGATCATGCCCGTCTGCAAGAGCAGGAACATCGCATAGTATTCCTTGACGCGATCCTGGATGCCGTTCCAGGAGCAGAGAATCGCGATCGAGCCCATCAGCGTGGTGAGCATGATCAGCAACAGGCTGATGCCGTCTATGCCGATGTGGTAATTCGCGCCCAGCGTGGGAATCCACACCGCGCGCTCTTCGAACTGATACCCGGGATGGTTCAACTGGAAGCGCGAGACCAGCGGCAACGAAATCAGAAACCCGGCCAAGCCAACCAGGTTCGCCCACAAGCGGATCAGGTCTTTGCTCTTCCCCGGAATGAAGAGCAGGACCGCGAGCCCGGCCAGCGGCGTCAGTAGAATGATGCTGAGTAAGTGCTGGTCCATATGGTTACCG
>JADGNT010000357.1 GCA_017883345.1 Candidatus Solibacter sp.
AGCGGCGATCGCCACCGTCGTGGCCTTCGCGTTCTCGGCCGCGCCGGCGAGCGCGAAGACCAGTGCGAAAGCGAGCTTGGTCCGTGCCTGTGTAGCCAAGAACGGCAATGTCCGCGTCATCGATGCCACGAGCAGCTGTAAGAGCGGCGAGACGCTGCTCAAGTGGAGTCAGTTCCGCCCAGTCACGAAGGTCATCCGCGCCTGCGTGAACAAAAAAACCGGCAAGATTCGCATTCTCAAAACCGTGCGTAGCTGCAAGCGCAGCGAGAGACTGCTCAAGTGGAATCAGTACGGAACAAAATCCGTTTCCGGCCAGAGCGCGACAGGTAAGACCGGGCCGCAGGGTCCGCAAGGTTGACGGGGTGAAACTGGTCACCGGCGGCGCGGCGTTTACCGATGATGTGCAGATTCCGGGCATGCTCCACGGCAAGATCCTGCCGAGCCCGCATGCCCACGCGCGCATCCGGAGGATCGACACCAGCAAGGCCAAAGCGCTGGCCGGGGTACATGCCGTCCTGACGTATAAGGACGTGCCGCGCGTGCCCCATACCACCGCGGGACAGGCGTGGCCCGAACCTTCCCCTTACGACACCTACCTGCTGGATTCGAAGGTGCGGTTCGTGGGAGACCGTGTGGCGGCGGTTGCCGCGGAAAGCCGCGCCATCGCGGAGCGGGCGCTCGGGCTGATCGAAGTGGAGTACGAGATTCTGCCGGCCGTGCTGGACATGGAGCAGGCCATGGCTGAGGGCGTCGCGGTGATCCACGACGAGCCGGACTCCACCAAGATTTACGACCGCGAGCACAACATCGCGGGCTACATTCTGCGCGAAATCGGCAACGTGGACCAGGGGTTCGCCGAGTGCGACTATATCATCGAGCGCGAATATCGCACGCAGCGCCAACAGCACTGCCCGCTGGAGCCGCACGTCACCATCTGCTGGCTGGATGCCGATGGCCGCCTGGTGATCCGCACCAGCACGCAAGTGCCATACCACTGCCGCCGGCAAGTGGCGATGATTCTCCAGATTCCGCTCAGCCGCGTGCACGTCGTCAAGCCGCGCATCGGCGGCGGTTTTGGCGGCAAGCAGGAGATGGTGCTGGAAGACATCTGCGGCGCGCTGGCGCTGGCCACGCGACGCCCGGTGAAGATCGAGTTCACGCGCGAGGAAGAGTTCTATATGGCGCGCAGCCGCCATCCGCAGATCCTGCGCATGAAGATGGGGGTCAAGCGCGATGGCACCGTGATCGCGAGCCAGCTTACCGTCTTGGCAACTACGGGAGCGTACGGCAGCCATTCCACCACGGTGCAGGGCAACACCGGAAGCAAGGTGCTGCCGCTCTACCGCGCACCAAACATGCGTTTCGAATGCCACGTGGTTTACACCAACACGCCGGTGGCCGGGGCGTTCCGCGGCTACGGATGTCCGCAGGGCTTCTTCGCCCAGGAGACGCTGGTGGATGAGATCGCCTGCGAACTGGGGATGGACCCGCTGGAGTTCCACCGGCATAATGTCATCCGGTTGGGCGACACGGATCTGCTTTCCGCCCAACTGGGCGAGGGCAAAGAGGGATTGCCGCGCCTGGTGCGCAGTTGCGGTCTCCCGCAATGCATGGAGACAGCCGCGCGGGCCATCGGCTGGGCGCAGAAGCGCAAAAAGTTCCCCAACGGGCACAGTCACCTGAGACGCGGCGTAGGCATGGCCTGCACCATGCAGGGCTCTGGCATCGCGGGCGTCGACTGGGCGTCGGCGTTCCTCAAGATGAACGAAGACGGCTCGTTTTATCTACAGGTGGGCGCGTCGGACGTGGGCGGGGGCGCGGACACCGTGCTCTCCCAGATCGCGGCGGAGACCCTGGGTGTCAGCCTGGACAAAATCGTCATCACCTCGGGCGATACCGATATCACGCCATTCGACGTGGGGGCCTACGCCAGTAGCACCACCATCATCTCCGGCGGGGCGGTCAAGAAGGCTGCCGGCAAGGTCCGCGCCCAGGTTCTGGAACTGGCCTCGAAGATGCTGGACGCGCCGGTGGACCAACTGGACTGCGGCAACAACGAAGTCTTCACCACCTGCGTCTGCCGCAAATCGGTGAGTATGAGCGATCTCGCGATGCAGGCCGTGTACAGGGAAAAGTTGCAGATCATGGATGGCGCTTCGCATTTCAATACGGACAGCCCGCCGCCCTTCTGCGCCACCTTCGCCGAGGTGGAAGTGGATACCGAAACCGGCCAGGTACGCGTCCTGCACCTGGCCTCGGCGGTGGATCCCGGTACGGCCATCAACCCCATGCAGGCGGAAGGCCAGGTGGAAGGTGCGGTGGCGCAGGGGTTGGGGTATGCGCTCACCGAGGAACTGCTGCTCGATGCGGCCGGCCGGCCGGTGAATCCGAATTTCCTGGACTACAAAATGTTTGCGGCAACGGATATGCCGAAGCTCACCACCATTCTGATTGAGACCGACGAGCCGCTGGGACCGTATGGCGCGAAATCCATCTCCGAAGTGCCCATCAATGGTCCGGCTCCGGCGATTGCTAACGCCATCTTTCACGCGGTCGGCGTGCGCATTCGCAAACTGCCCATCCGGCCCGAAGATGTCCTGCGCGCGCTCCACGCGGAACGGCCGGCGAATCTGGAAGAGGAGGCGTTGTTGACGCCATGACCGCACCCCCCGCTGAAATCCTGAATCGCCATCGCCTGGCGGAGTTGGCCCAGTCTTACGAAGCCGATATCGTGCGCTTCCTGCGCGACCTGATCGCCATTCCGGCGGAAAGCGGCCATGAGGGTCCGGTGGTGGCCCGCATCCGCCAGGAAATGGAGAAGGTTGGTTTCGACGAAGTGCGCATCGACCCGATGGGCAACATCCTGGGCCGCATCGGCTCGGGCAAGACCGTCATCATGATGGACTCCCACACCGACACGGTGGGCGTGGGCGATCCCAAGGAATGGGCGTGGGATCCGTACCAGGGCAAGGTCGAGGATGGCTACGTCTTCGGGCGCGGCGCCTGCGACCAGCGGGCCGGCATGGCGAGTATGGTGTACGCGGGCAAGCTGATCAAGCAACTCGGCCTGCTTGGCGACTACACGCTCTGGGTGGTGGGCTCGGTGCAGGAGGAAGACTGCGACGGCTTGTGCTGGCTCTACATTCTGAAGGAAGACGGCATTCGCCCCGATTGCGTGGTGATCACCGAACCGAGCAAGCTGGGCATCTACCGCGGGCATCGCGGCCGCATGGAGATTGAAGTTCACCTGCGCGGCAAATCCTGTCACGCCAGCGCACCGGAGCGCGGCGATAACCCGATCTATAAAATGGGCCGTCTCGTCGCCGAAGTCGAGCGGCTGAACACGCGGTTGAAGGACGACGCTTTCCTCGGCAAAGGTACCATCGCGGTGACCGAGATCCGCTCCCTATCGCCATCGCTCTGCGCCGTCCCCGGGGCCTGCTCGATTCATCTCGACCGCCGCCTCACCGCGGGCGAGACCAAAGAGAGCGCCCTCGCGGAAGTCCGCGCGCTCCCCGGCGCGGAAGACGCCGAGATCGAGATTCCGACCTACGACGTGCCCAGCTACACCGGCCTGCGTTATCCGATGGAGAAATACTATCCCACGTGGGTGCTCGCCGAATCGGACCCGCTGGCGCAGGCGGCCATCGCCACCTTCCGCGGCCTCTGGGACAAGGAACCGGTGGTGGACAAGTGGACCTTCAGCACCAACGGCGTGGCGTCGATGGGCCTGATGTCTGTGCCGACCATCGGCTTCGGTCCCGGCGAAGAGGAAGTGGCGCACTCTGTGATCGAGCGCGTGCCAATCCGCCACCTGGTGGAAGCGGCGCAGTGGTACGCGGCGTTCCCGCTGATCTATACCGCCACGACGGCTAAGCACCCCAATGGCTGAACTGGTTCCGATTCCGCTGCCGCTATTGTTGCGGCGCGCCTTTCTCGAGTATTCACGGGAAGGCAAAATCTTCGACCTGCCGGGCGACAAATTCTTTCGCGGCATCCCCGGGCTGGATCTGTCGGTTGCGTTTCACGGCCATTGCGCGGCGACCCCGCTCGGGCCGGCCGCCGGGCCGCACGGACAACTGGCGCAGAACATCGCGCTTTCCTGGCTGGGCGGTGCCCGCATCATCGAGCTCAAAACCGTCCAAATCCTCGACGAATTGAAGATCCCACGCCCCTGCATCGACGTAGCCAACGTGGGCTACAACGTCGAGTGGTCGCAGGAACTCAAGCTCGAACAATCCCTCCGCGAATACGTCAAAGCGGCCATGCTGATCGAGATTCTCCGTAGCGTAGCCTTTCAGGCTGCCATGTCCCCATTCATGGGGACATGCTTCCTCTCCGACACCGTCTTCGACATGAGCGTCGGATACAACCTCGAAGGCATCCGTTCCCCGCGCGTCCGTTCCTGGATCCACTCCATGCAGAACGCCGCTCCGCTGATCGAAGAATTCCGCTCCGAGCTTGCCGGTGAGTTCCAGCGCTATCGCGATCTGCCCTTCCCCACCTGCATCAGCGACACCATCAGCCTCTCCACTTTCCACGGCTGTCCCGCGGGGGAAATCGAAGGCATCGTCACCTTCCTGCTGGTGGAAATGGGCTGCCATGTCTGCATCAAGCTCAATCCCACCCTGCTCGGCACTCCAGAGGTGACCCACCTCCTCCACGACGTCCTGGGCTATCGCGAGATCCAACTGCATCCGCCGGCCTTCGACAACGACCTGCAATTCGATGAGGCCATCGACTTGATTCCGCGGCTCCAGCGCGTGGCGCGGCAGCACGGCAGAAGCCTCTCGCTGAAATTCACCAACACGCTGGTGGTGAAGAATCACAAGCAGGTCTTCGGCGACGAAACGATGTACCTGTCGGGCGCGCCGCTGCACGTGCTGGCCATGAACCTTGTCCGGAAGTTCCGCGCGCGCATGCGGGCACCCATCCCAATTTCATTTTCCGGCGGAGTGGACGCGCACAATATGGCCGCGGCCGTGGCGATGAATTTCGTCCCGGTGACTACCTGCACGGATCTCCTGCGTCCCGGCGGCTACGCACGGCTGAGCCGCTATCTGGATAACCTCGGCGCTGAGATGCAACGGCTGGGGGTTTCGAATATCGCCGATTTCGTTCTGAACTACCGCAGTCAGGCGGTAGCCGCCGCGGGAGACGTGCACACGGCCGGTCTGCTCAACACAGACATCCTGGTGGCCGAAGCCACGGCCAATCCGCGCTACGGCTGGGAGCGCAACCAGGGCGTGCCGCGCAAGATCGGCTCGAAGCTCTGGCTGTACGACTGCATCAACTGCGACAAGTGCGTGCCGGTCTGCCCCAACGACGCCAACTTCGCCTACGAGACGCGCCCGGAAACCATCGCGTACGACAATTTCGAACTGCTGCCCGGCGGCAGTGTCCGCCGAATTCCGGGCGGCGTTCTGCGGGTCATGAAAGCGCACCAGTTGGCCAACTATGCCGACGCCTGCAACGATTGCGGTAACTGCGACATTTTCTGTCCCGAAGATGGCGGCCCGCAGGTGGAGAAGCCGCGCTTTTTCGGCAGCCGCGAGACGTACTCGGCGGATACCGGTGCCAACGGCTTCTACATCGATTGGGACGCACGCACGATTCACGGCACGATGGCGCACGAGCGTTATTCGCTGGCTGTGGACGCGGCGGCGGACCGCGCCTGCTTCACCCGGCCGGACGGCGCCGTTGAAATCCGTCTCAGCGACAACCAAGTCCTAACCTGGCAGCCCACCGTCCGCACGCTCGACATGCTGCCATACCTCAAGCTCAGACTGCTGATGGAATCCATCGGCGATCCGCGCCACGTTAATTTCGCCAACGTGGCCGGTCTTCAGGAGAAACCATGAAAAAAGCCC
>JADGNT010000358.1 GCA_017883345.1 Candidatus Solibacter sp.
GCCAGTCTTGTCAGTCCCGGGGGCGCTCGTGGGTGGCGATGAAGTCACCATGGCAGTTTTTCATGAGCTTTCGCGGGCCGAAGGCCCATCCCAACAGAGGACACAAACCGATCGTCTGCCCCACTTCGCTCGGATGCACAAGGCGGAGCCTTATGCCACGCTAGAAGCTGTAGCGCAGGGTCAGGATAGCGTGGGAGTTGCGGCGGTATTGGCCCAGGAAATCGGCAGCGTCGCCGCGCACCACGGCGAAGCCGGCGGTGGCGCGCCAGTGCTGGCCGAAAGCCTGGCTGTACTCCGCCTTGGCGTACACGCCCTGGCCGTTCTGGCGCACGACAGCCTCGAACGCCAGGCTGCGATTGACATCGATGGTGTAGCCGGCGTGCGCCACCACGGCGCGCGCAAATCCACGCACGGGAGAGAAGCCGAGCGTGCTGCGATGGACGGTTGTGACCTGGCCCGCGTATCCGGCGACCAGCGACCACTCGCCCGCCTGGCGCTCGAGTTGCAGCACCCAGAGCGCGTAGTTGTCGGCCTGCGGATCGGTGGACGTGAAATAGGCCGCCTCGCCCTTCAGTGTCACCGGTCCCAGGGGCGCCGCCGCATCCGCGCCGTACATCCGCATCTGCGGATAGAAACGCTGCACGTCGGCGCGCTGGAGGGCGAAGTTCGGCTGCACGTGAAACAGCGGCAGATGGTCGTAGCCGTTGTAGAAGGAGAATGAGTACTCCGCCGCCGCGCCGATGTGGTTCCAGCGGGCGCCGAACTGCGGTCCGCCGGGGAAGGCGGGGTCGAGTTCATGCAGCGGAATCGCCGGCGGCAGGACGGCCCACCGCTGGTTCAACAGCGGGACGCGGCTGGGCGTGAGCCGCGGGGAGAGGATGAGGTCCACGGTATCCGACTGCGTGCCGTAGGTGACGCGCGCCGCGGTGATGGGCAGAAAATCGCTGTCCACCACGTTGAGAAAATCGCGCGGGGCAAAGCGGTCGGTGGGCGTGAGGACGTCGGCCTTGCCCCAGCGGATGAGTTGCTTGCCGGCCTCCACGGTGAGGCGGCCGCGGGTGTAGGTGGCGCTGAGGCGGCGGACGGCGAAGAGCGGACGGCGGCGGGAGCGATCCCACCAGGCGCCGCCCCAATCGCGGTCGGTCTCCCGATGGGTGTCGGTGCGCGCGTCCACGGCGGCGGCGAAGCGCAGGTTGGTGAGCTTGTAGAAAGCCTCGTAGCGGAAGAGCGCCTCGCCCACGGCGTGGGCGCTATCGTTGGGGGCCGTCTGGGGAAAGACGAGCGCCGTGGTCTCCAGGTATCCGCGCTGCGAGAAGTTCTGCGCGTGTAAGGTGGCGACGAGCAGGAAAAGGAGGAGGATTGTTCGAAAATAGAACGGTCGTCGGCGATCGCTCCCTGACGGTCGCGGCTCTGATCGGAGCCGCGACCGTGAGGGAGCGGTTGCCTGACAGGCAGCGACTGCTGGTGTCATGAGAAACTCATTGGTCGCGGCGCAACGCCTGCACGGTGAATTCGGTGTCTTTCAGTGGGATGTTGTATTCCAGTTTCTCCAGGCGCAGCACGGTGCGGCTCTTGCGGCGCAAGTCGGTCATCTCCAGGGTACGCGCCGTCCAGATCCCCTGGACGTTCTGAATGTCCTTCTGTTGGAGGCGGCGCACGGGCTGATCCTTGACGAAGTTTTCGTACTGCGCGGGAACGTAATTGTCCTTGCGGATCCACGTGCGGGAGAGCGTGTACTGGCTGGTTTTGCCCTGCTTGGGCCGCGCCTCAATGCGCCAGCAGGGCGCGCCGTCGATGGCTTCCTCGCCGGTGAGGCGGTAGTCGTATTGATCCACGTCGCGCTCTTCCAGATCCTCGAAGCTAAAATCGGTGCCGAAGAATCGCGTGGAGCGATCCTGCAAGGCGATGCGGCGGTCGCGTCCGATGGCCGGGGTCCACATCCACTGATCGCTCGACCGGTCGGGATGATTGACCACCAGGAGGGCGACGCCTTTGACTTCCGCCGGCGCGGTGAAGCGGATCACCGCCTGGCTATTGCCATAGGCGCCGAGCCGCCAGGATTGCCAGGATTTCCTGGTCACTTTGGAATCCGCGGAGGTGACTTCCAGCACGCCTTCGTAGTGCTCGGAATTCGCCCGGCCGCGGCGTTGGGACTCTTCGACAATCTGCCGCGCGTCTTGGGAAAGAAGGGGATAGGCGAGCAAGGCGCAAAGCAAGATGGCCTTCGGACGGGCTTTCCGTCGCGTCATGTCCGAGCTGTGCTCGGATGCACAAGGCGGAGCCTTATGCCACAGCAACTTATTCATATTCCAGTGCCTCCACGAGCGATCCGCGCACCGCACTCTCGGCCGGCAGGATGGCCGCGCCGAGCGCCGCCAGCAGGATGACCGGGACCAGGATGCCCACGATCCCCAGGGGAAACTGGTAGGACAGCGGCATGCCCGTCAAATCGTGCTGGATGGCCTGCAACTCGTAATACAGATTGATCGCCCCGGTGGCGATGCCGAGCACCAGTCCGATGATACCGATGGCCGCCGCCTCCATCCACACGGTGCCGCGGATCTGGCTGCGCAGTCCGCCCACGGCGCGCAGCACACCCACTTCCCGGCGGCGGTCCGCGATGGATACGGTCAGCGTGTTGACGATGCCCAACACGGCGACCAGCATGGCCACCAGCACCTGTAAATAGGTCATGCCCAGCCACTGGTTGGTGAGCCCGAGCACGTAGTCGCGGACCTCCCGGTTGAGCAGCACGAACATTCTGCGCTGGCTCCCCAGGCCGTTGACGATGTCGCGCCGCACCTCCTCCGCGCGCACGCCGGGTTTCACATAGACGCGGAAGATATCGACGGTGTCGTCCTGGAAGTAGCGGATGTAGACCTTGCGTTCCAGAAAGATGGCGCCCAACTGATTGGAGTAATCGCGGATGATGCCGACGACCGGCAGGCGCAGCGGCCCGGTGGGCGTGGCCAGGGCGATGGGGTCGCCCAACTTGAGTTTTTCCAGACCGGCAAGATTCTCGCCGATGAGTACGCCCTTCTCTTCGCCGGCGAGGCGATTCATGGTGTCCGGATCGCCCGCCACGGAGTTGCGACGCACGCGCCGGGCAACTTTCTCCAGTTCGACCGCAACGATCATTACGGGCTTGCCGCGGAACTGCACGCGTGCGGTGCGGATCGGCTGAATGTCGGCGATGCCCGGAATCTTCTCCAGGTCGGCGTACATGGCGGCGGGGAAGTGGAAGTCGCGGGCCGCCAGCGTCTCCGAGGCGGAGACGAAGAGGTCCGGATTGAGCGTGCTGTCGATCCACTCGGCGATGGAGTCGAAGCTGGCGCGCGCCACGCCGCCCTGCCCGATCACCAGGGCGAGAGAAAGCATGAGGGCCGCCACCGTGGCCGAGGTTCTCCGCGGGGCCTGGATGAGACTGTCCGCCGCCAGCGCGCCCTCCACCGGGCGCAGCCATTTCATGGGATGGCGCAGCAGTTTCGCCAGGACGAGCGAAAGCAAGGGCGTCAACAGCAGGCCCGCCACCACCGTCAGGAGGTAGCCCAGATAGAAGGCCGGACGATACCGGGAGAACGCCAGGCACACCACGGCTACCAGGGCCGCCACCAGGGCTGTGTTGCGCCGCAGGCGGTTCTCACCCGCCGCGAGCACCTGGTAGCGGCCCTTCTGAAGCGCCTGCGTGGGCTCCACGCGCGCCGCGTTGCGCGCCGGGATAAACGCCGCGATCATGCTGGTGAGCACTCCCAACGCCATCGCCACGGCCAGGAACCACCCGTCCACCAGCACCTCCCGCGCGTTCTGCGGCACGCCAAAAATCCGCTCCATCATCTGCCCGGTGAAGCCGGTCAAGCTGCGCGCGAACGCCAGGCCGAGCCCCACGCCGGCCGCCGACCCGATGATTCCAGCGACCGCGCTTTCGGTCAGGAACAGGGTGCGGATCTGCCCGCGCGTGGCGCCCAGCGCGCGCAGGATACCAATCTCCGGGCGCCGCTGCGTGACGGCGATGGCGAACGCGTTATAGATGATGAACATGCCGATGAAGAGGGCGAACACGCTGGAGATGCTCATGGCCACCGAGTAGATCCCGAGCAGCGATTCGAACTGGCGGCCGCGCCCCGAAGGCGGCTCCACGGTGAAGCCCGGCCCCAGCAGTTTGCCGAGCGCCGCCTCTCCGCGATCGAGAGAGACGCCCTCGGCAAGGCCGATATCGATGCGGTCGAAGCGCCGGCCGCGCCCGAAAAACTTCTGTGCGGCGTAGATATCCATGATGCCGAGGTTGCCGCCGAAAGCCTGCGCCATGCCGCCGGCCTTCAGAATGCCGCGGACGGTGAACTGTTTGCGGCCTTCCATGGTGTCGAAGGTGAGCTTGCTTCCCGAACGGAGGCCGTTGCGATCGGCAAACTCGCGGGTGACGATCAGCGAATCGGGCTGGGCGAGAAACACCAGGGGGTCGTCGATGACGTCCTGTTCGCCGGAGTCGAAATCGTAATCGCGCAGGGTGCGGTCGCCGGTCAAATCGACGGCGAGGATGAGCAGCTTGCCCTGTCCCTTAAGCCCCGGGTCCACGCTGGATTCGATGACGGGGGCCGCGGCGCGCACCTCGGGGAGGGATTGCAGGCGCTCCAGGACCTCTTCGGCAAATCCCGAATCGCCGGCCGAGACCTGCAATTGGGCCTTGCCGGCGATGCGATCGACGGTCTGGTTGAAGGCGCGCAGCACGCTGCGATTGGCGGTCTGCATGCCGACGAGCAGGGCCACGCCGAGCACGATGCCGGCGGTGGTGAGCACGCTGCGGAGCAGGTGCTTGCGGACGTAGGGCCAACTGATGAGGCGGAGGAGGATCATCGGCGCACGTCCCCGGCGATGCGCGCATCGCGCAGCGTCACAGTGCGCGCGCAGCTTTGGGCGACGCCGGCATCGTGGGTGACGATAAGGACGGTAGCGCCGAGCCGCTGGTGCAGGTCGCGGATGAGGGCCAGGATCTCGGCGCCGGTATGGGTGTCCAGGTTTCCGGTGGGCTCATCGGCGAGCAGGATGGGGGGTGAAAACGCGAGGGCGCGGGCGATGGCCACGCGCTGGCGCTCGCCTCCGGAGAGTTCGTCGGGCAGGTGATCGAGGCGGTTGCCGAGTTGCACGAGTTCCAGCAATTGGCGCGCGCGCCGATCGATCTCCTGGCGGCCGAGTCCCTTCAAGTGCAGGGGCAGGGCCACGTTCTCCACCGAGGAGAGCGAGGGCAGGAGGTTGAAGAACTGGAAGATGAAGCCGATCTTGTCGCGGCGGAGGCGGGTGAGAGAGTCGTCGGAAAGGCCGGCGACGGATTGGCCGTCGATGCGGATCTCGCCCGCGGTGGGACGATCCAGCCCGCCGATCAGATTGAGGAGCGTCGACTTCCCGGAGCCGGAGGGCCCGACGATGGAGACCATCTCGCCGCGCGCGATGTGCAGATCGATGGCTTCGAGCGCGGCGACCTGGCGCTTGCCGTTGTAGACCTTGGTGACACCGGTGAGTGAAATCATCCCTTTACAAGATGATAGCGTGCGGGGAAATTCCGACCGATCCGGGTAGTGTCCTAAAGGTAGGTTGACGGCAATTTGAGCGGTCTTCATGAGCGGTGTGCCTGGCTGGATGGCTGGTGTGCCAGCGCCGCGCGGCGCCCCGGTTCGAAGGTTTCGGCCTCTGGAGAAGTTCGGTGATTTTCATGGCTTACGGGCGGCCGTTGCCTTCTGGGATTTGGCGGGCTGGTATGTGGCGGGGCGGCAGAGGCAATTGGCGGAACGAAGCCAATTGGTGGCGTGAGTGGTTGAGTTTCCTCGGGGCAAGGCGGTACGGGGCCAGCTCCGCCAGGTGCGCCGGT
>JADGNT010000359.1 GCA_017883345.1 Candidatus Solibacter sp.
CCGTGGCGGTGGTTCCGCCGGGCGCGACCGTGAGTTCGCCGTACCGGGCCACGCCCTTGAGCTGATCCGCGTCCTTTCCGCAACACCGGTATACAATGGTTCAAGGGGGCACAAATGCCGTCCGCCCATGATTCACTCCTTGAACGGATCACGATCGATTCCGACGTTCGGTTTGGGAAGCCGTGCATTCGCGGTCACCGGATCACCGTTCAGGAGATTCTGGAGTGGCTCTCCAGTGGGGCATCCCAGCAGCAAATCCTGGCGGATTATCCCCAGATCGAACCGGATGACTTCCTTGCCGTGTATGCTTACGCCGCCGAATTGGCGGCGGGGAGTAAAGTCTCCAGGGGATGAAGCTCGTCTTCGACGAAAGCCTGTCGCCGAGGTTGATTCTATTATTGGGCGACCTTTTCCCCGAGTCCGAAAGCGCGCTCCGAAACGGGCTTGCTCGTACCGGCGATCGGGCTTCCTTTCCTGTTTTTCTACGGTTCCATGTGGTGCGTGATGGCGTACGTGGTGGGCTACCTGGTGTTGGTAAGGATGCGCCGGTAGCGGCAGGGGGCGCGCTGAATCATTAGCGGCGGCGAGGTCCGACGACGACGCAGACCAGAGCCCGAAGGGCGAAAGATGTTAGCCCACGGCGTAAGCCGTGGGGGGCCGACGGGGCCCATTGGGGAGCCCCGGAACGGGGCGTAAGAAGGTACCGCCGCAAGCGCTCTTCCGCCCCGTCCCGGGGCTGGCCGATGCGGCGACTTGCTTCCCACGGCTTGCGCCGTGGGCTATTCTCTTTCGCCCTCCGGGCTCGGCCCGCCGGCGAGCGAAGAGACCAGGAGACAGTAGTACAGACGAGTGCCAGACCGGCAAGCAAGTGGAAGCAGGGCATCCTCTGATAAGATGAGTTCTCCGCGTCGTTGGCTCTATGCCTGAAAAACGGTGGTTCTGGGCGACCCTGACGCTCTCCAGCATTACGATCGTCTCGGTGGTTCTGGCGGCTTGGGAACTGGTCGAAAACCGGCTCTTCCGCTACGCCGACTACATCACGCTGCATTACCTCTACATCACGCGCGGTGTAGCCTCCTCGCTTCTTCTGGCCTTCTGGGCCGCCTGGTTTGTGCTCCACCAGCGCAGAAAAAGCGAGGCCGACCTGCGCCGCTCGCGCGACCTCTACCGCGGACTGCTGGAAGCCTTCCCCGGCGCGGTCATCCTCTATGATGCCGAACTGCGCGTCCTCGAATGGAACGCTCCCGCCGAACGCATGTACGGCTACACGCGCGACGAAATCCTGGGTGCGCGCCTGCCCATCCTCCCCGCCGCGAAAACCGCCGAACTCGAGGACTTCCTGCGCCGCGTCCAGTCCGGTGTCCCCGTGCTCGATGTCGAGACCCTGCGCCAGCCCAGAGGCGGCGAGCCCTTCGAGGTGCAACTCAGCCTGCTGCCTTTCCGCGAAGGGCCCGGCCCTGTGAGTTTCCTCGAAGTCACCAGCGACATTCGCGAGCGCGTGCGCTGGCGCCGCCAGATGATCGAAATCGAAAAGCTCACCAGCATGGGGAAAATGGCCGCCGGCACCGCCCATCACTTGAATTCCCCGCTGGCCGCGCTGCTCATCCGCACGGAACTGATCCGCCAGCACTCCACCGGCGCCGCCTTCGATGCCGATCTGGCGCGCATCGAAGAGGGCCTCCACTTCTGCCGCCACTTCGTGCAGCGCCTGCTCGATTTCACCCGCGCCATGCCCCTGGAAAAGGCGCCGCAAGATCTCGCCACCGTAGTCGAATCCATCGCCGGCTTCTTCCAACCCGCTATCCTCTCGCGCCGCGCCAACCTGACGGTGGATACTTCCGAAGGCCGCGGCCAACTCGTCTTCGCCGACCGCAACCTGCTGGAAACCCTGCTGCTCACTCTCTTGAGCAATGCGCTGGACGCGGTCCCTCCCGGCGGCGAAATCCGCCTGCGCTGCCGCCGCCCTTCGCCCGGCACCGTCGGCTTCACCGTCAGCGATAACGGATGCGGCATCAGCCCCGCCCACCTGGAACACGTCTTCGAACCCTTCTTCACCACCAAGGAGCCCGGCAAGGGTACCGGACTCGGCCTGGCCATTGCCCGCAACGTCGTCATGGAACACGGGGGCTCCATCGAAATCGAAAGCCGGCCCGGTGAGGGAACCACGGCCATCGTGGACCTGCCGCTGGCCGGCGTCCCGGAAGCTGTAGGGAGAGTCGCGCCATGAAAACCGCAATCGAATCGCAGGGCCCGTCGATCCTGGTGGTGGATGACGACCAGGCACTCGCCTCCACCCTCAAGGACTTCCTCACCCGTGAAGGCTACGGGGTGGAGGTCGCCCTCTCCGGCGCCGAAGCTCTGGCCATCCAGGCCGCGAATCCCCACATCGCCCTCGCCCTGGTGGACCTGGTCATGCCCGTCATGGGCGGCCTCGCCCTCACCGACGAGCTGCGCCGCCGCAATCCCGAGCTGACGGTCGTCATCATGACCGGCTACGCCACCATCGAAACCGCCGTCGATGCCATCAAGCGCGGCGCCGAGGACTACGTCACCAAGCCTTTCGACTTCGAAGGCGTCCGCAAGAAACTGGGCCGCCTGATGGAAGTGGTGGAACTGCGCGAGCGCGTGGCCCAGCTCGAAAAGAACCTGGAGCGCCACCCCTGCTTCGAGAACATCATCAGCATTTCAGCCTCGATGGAGCGCGTTTTGGAGCGCGCCCGCATGGCCGCCGGCACGGACGCCTCGGTACTCCTGCTGGGCGAAACCGGCACCGGCAAGGAGATGCTGGCGCGCGCCATCCACGCCGCCAGCGGGCGCGCCCGCATGCCGTTCGTCGCCGTCAATAGCGGCGCGCTGCCGCGCGACCTGGTGGAGAGCGAACTTTTCGGCTTCCGCAAGGGCGCCTTCACCGGCGCCTATGCCGATGCGCCCGGCATCTTTTCCGCGGCGTCCGGCGGCACGGTCTTCCTCGACGAACTCGGCGAGATGCCGAAGGACGTGCAGGTCAAGCTGCTGCGCGTGCTGCAGGAAAAAGAACTGCGCCCCGTCGGGGGCACCCGCGCGGTTCCGGTGGACGTGCGCATTGTGGCCGCCACCAATCGCACGCTTGGCGAACTTCGCTCCACGCTGCTGCGCGAAGATCTTTACTTCCGGATTGCCACCATCGTGGTGGAAGTCCCGCCGCTGCGCACCAGGCCCGAGGACATCCTGGTGCTGTCGCAGCATTTCGCCGCGCGCCTCTCGCGCCGCTACGGCCGCGAGATTTCGCTCGGGCGCCCCGCCATCGAACTCCTCCTCGCTTATTCCTTCCCTGGGAATGTGCGCGAGCTGGAGAACCTCATGGAGAGCGTCGCCGCCGTCTCCACGGATAATCCCCAGAGCATCACCGATAAGGACCTCAAGCCCATACTGGTGGGCGGCGCTCCGCCCCCGTCCGCCCAACCCGGCCTGGGCGACTCGTTCTCCATGGAACAGATGGAGCGCCTCACCATCCAGCAGGCGCTACGCGTTTCCGCCGGCAATCGCACCAAGGCCGCCGGGCTGCTCGGCATCTCCCGCGACACGCTCTATCGCAAGCTCCGCCAATATCAGATCTAGGTGTCCGAAAATCGGACACCGTCGCTTTTTGCGACGCGGGGAAAACAAGTTTCGCGCAAAGAGCGCCAAGGGCGCAAAGAAAAACCACGGTATTCCTTTGGCGCTCGGCGTGCAAGCCCCCTGCGCATGGCCGCGATCAGTAAACCCACGCAGGTTCTGCTCTGGATTCTTGCGGCAGGCGCCGCAATCGCTCTGCTGGTAGTGATTGTCATCGGCGGGCATCCGTCCTCCGGTCCGCAACATGCCACCTACCTGACCGGTTCCCCCGAAAAGGGAGCCGCCCTTTTCTACGGGAAGAAGCACTGCTCCATCTGCCATGCCGTCAACGGATCCGGCGGACGCGTTGCGCCCGATCTCGGCGCCACCCGTCCCGGCACGCCCGCCATGGGTTGGCTGGTCACGGTGATCTGGAACCACATGCCCGGCATGTGGCGTCAGATGCACGGCGAGAAGTTGCAGTTGAACCAGGAGGAGATGGCGCACCTCCTCGCCTTCCTCTACCAGGCGGGCTCCGCGGACAAACCGGGCGATCCGGCGGCAGGCCAAAAGGTCTTCGATGCCAAGGGCTGCGTGCGCTGCCACGCGGTGCGCTCCACCGGCGCCACGACCGCCCCGGACCTGGGGCGCATCGCGGTCGCGGGCGACCGCCTGGCCTGGATGCACGCCATGTGGAACCACGCGCAGTACATGATTGAGCCGGTCACGAAGGAACTCGGCGCCTGGCCCCAGTTCACCGGCGTCGAGATGAACGATCTGGTGGCCTATGTCAACGGCGGCCCGTCCCCCACGATTCAGGAAGACGGCGATCTCCGCGGCAGTGCGGAGCACGGTTGGGGAGTCTTCCAGGCCAAGTGCATCCAATGCCATTCCGTGCGCGGCAAAGGCGGCAAGATCGGTCCCGAACTGGGCCCCGACCACGAACTCCCGCGCACCTCCGCGCAGTTCGCGGCGGTGCTCTGGAATCACGCTCCCGCCATGCTCAAGCATGTCCGTGAAGCCCGCATGGCCCCCCCCACGCTACAGGGCGAGGAGATCACGGACGTCCTCCGCTTCCTCGCCAGTCTGCGCTATTTCGAACCCACGGGTTCGCCCTTCCTCGGCGAACGTGTCTTCGCCGAGCGCGGCTGCGCGAGTTGCCACGGCCCCAGCGCCGAGGGTACGCGCAACGCACCCAAATTGCGCGCCGGCGCCGATGCCTTCACCATGGTCTCTTTCGCCACCGCGCTGTGGAGCCACGGCCCCGCCATGAACACGCGCGCCGAAAAGCTCGGCGTCCCGTGGCCCAACCTGGAGCCGGGCGATGTCGGCGAGCTGATCAGCTTCCTCAACGATCCGGGGCGGAAGAAGTGAAAGTGGGGCAGGCCCTTTGGCCTGCCAAGCTTTTCTTCGATTTGGGAAGCCGGCAGGCGAAACCGCCTGCCCCACCAAGAGCCGCCAAACCGCCACACGCGGATGACTCCGGCCGGACCCTCTGTCTCCTCTAGCGACCTACCGCCGCCGGACGCTGACCACCCACACGCCGCCCGCGTCGATGCGCTTTTTCACTTCCAGGAACTCGCCGTTGCGCACCGTTGGGACGGTGCGTTCCTCCACCAGGGCCGCCGCCGCATAATCCGCGGCGGCCATGGGCAACGAAACGCTCGCGTCGGCTGCCGCCTTCTGGTGATTGAAGACCAATACCACCCGATCCAACCCGCTCTCCAGCGTCCG
Organism: Candidatus Solibacter sp.; assembly: GCA_017883345.1. Lineage (GTDB taxonomy): Bacteria > Acidobacteriota > Terriglobia > Bryobacterales > Bryobacteraceae > Solibacter. Next base: position 5,308 of record JADGNT010000359.1, read on the forward strand.
CACTTCCACCTTGCCGCCTGAGACGGGCAACGACACCCCGGCCCACTTCAGCAGTCCCGCGTAGAATCGCTCCGTCTCGCGCGACGCCGCCGTCTCGTAAGCCGCGCTCACGTAGGACCCCAGCATCAAGGTCTTGCCCCTCCCAAAGGAGGACGCAATCGCCGCCGGCGCATCGCCAGCGAAGCGCGCCACCACGCGAGCGTCACTTGATAACGGCTCCAGCGTCTCCTCATACCAGCGCGCCGGAAGTTGCTCGCCCAACGCCATTCCGGGCCACGCTCCATCCGTCCAGCGCAGCGACGTGCGCCCGCGATCGCCGGTTTCGACCGCCGTCTCGCGGCAGCCCATGACTTCCCACAAGCCCATCCCCGGAATGCGCTCGCTGGCTGCCCCGCTCTCCCCCACCGTGGAACTGGCCGCGGTCTATTATCAGCAACGCTGCTGCCTGTTATCGCTGGCTGAACTCGCCGTGCTCCTGCTGGACCTGGAGGAAGCGGCACGGGCCAAACTCCTGCCCAAGATGAAACAACTCCAGCGCGA
>JADGNT010000360.1 GCA_017883345.1 Candidatus Solibacter sp.
ATCGAGATTGCCGACCGCGTGATTGATTCCGTCACCGACCGGTTTCGACTGCTGGCCCGCTTTCCCCAAATGGGACGCCGCCGCGACGAAGATTTGCGCCCTGGCTTGCGGAGTTTTGTTGCCGGGGAGTACATCGTCATCTATCGCGTTGCAGACGAGGACGTTTTGATTCTCCATGTGATACGCGGCAGCCGCGACCTAAGAGCGCTGTTCAGGCATTGATCGAGGCTACTTCTGTGATTTCGGAGTTTTGGCGTCGCGCTTGACAGCTTCGTAGTTGGCGTCGAGCGCCGGACCCATCAGGAGGAGGGCCGCGATGCGCCGCGCCATATCGGTGACGTGGCGCGCTTCCTCCTTGGTGAGTCCGCGGCCCAGCAATTCCTTTTCGCGGTAGCTGAGCCATTTCTTGATCACTTGGTAACCGCCGAGTGTGTATTCCCAGACGGCGGACGGAATGTTGCTCCAGAAGGCCTTGTCGTTGAGATAGACATCGTAGGTGGCAGCGCCGGATCGAGCGACGGCCTTGCCTTTGCCGGGCATGGTGACGCCGCCCTTGCCGCCATGTCCCCACCCGGCGGTGAGATCGAGATCGCCCGCGTTAGGATCGAGCGGACCGGAGACGGCGGTGAGCACGCCGATGACGCGCAGTTCCGGACGAATGGGCGATACGTTCACGCCTGGAACGGAATGCTCGATATCGAGCAGCGCGGCGACCTGACGTCCGAGCGCGGCCGAGGAATGCCGCACGGCGGCGCCGACAAAAGCGGCGGCATCGCGGAAACCACCGGCCTGAATCTCCTGTTCGATGAGGCGCTGTGTTTCCGCGCTCGATGTCAAGGCTCATGGGCGGCCTCGCTGATTCCATGTTACCAAGCAGATTCTGTGCGCACGACGTTGCGATCCGCGTTCATGCAACGCGGTGGCTGGAAAGCCAGAGGAGTCCGAGCTTGTCTCGGACTGAACCGTGCAGGGTGTGCGGTTCCCAGCTTTCTCCTTATTGAAAACAAAGGGATACGGTCGTACAAACCGAACATCTGTTACGGTTTTGATTACCACGCTCAAGAAATCCCTTCCCGCAGAGCGTTTGCCGCGCCCGTTTTCAGCGGTACGCATGCGGCAGGTCAGGCTGGCCATTCAGCACGCGTTTGACCCGGACTCGCCACCTCGTAAAGCGTAACGATCTGTCTCTGGCGCCCCCGCAACGCGGCATGAGACAGATCCTGCATCGCGGAATTGAGGGATGCGGATTACCAATCCGCCGGACCCAGAGGGTGCCCTGACAATCAGCCCCACAAAGGCTCGCTGTGTTACCATTCAGGTGGACCTGTCTCCGGGGCTGGAGGCACGTCCCTTCCGAACCGAATCACCTTTATTTCGATGAATTTACGCTCTTTATTCAGTCTGTTTTCTTCGGACCTCGCGATTGACCTGGGAACGGCCAATACGCTGGTCTTTGCCAAAGGTAAGGGAATCGTTGTCAACGAACCCTCCATCGTCGCCATCAACAAGAATACTGGCGAGGTGGAGGCGGTTGGCAAGGAGGCGAAAGAGATGCTGGGGCGCACTCCCGGCAACATCGTCGCCATCAAACCCATGAAGGACGGTGTGATCGCCGACTTCAAAGTCACCGAGCGCATGCTGAACTACTTCATTCAGAAGGCGCACGGCAGAAAAATGCTGGTGCATCCGCGCATCGTAATCGGCGTGCCCAGCGAAATCACCCAGGTGGAAAAGCGCGCCGTCATGGATTCGGCCTATCGCGCCAAGGCGAGCGAGGTGCACCTGGTGGAACAGGCGATGGTGGCGGCCATCGGCGCCGGCCTGCCCATCACCGAACCCTCGGGCAACATGATTGTGGATATCGGGGGCGGCACCACCGACGTGGCCGTCATCTCGCTTTCCGGCATCGTGTACTCGCGCAGTGTGCGCGTGGCGGGCAACGAAATGGACGACGCCGTCATGCAGTTTATGAAGCGTAAGTACAACCTGCTGATTGGCGAGCGCACCGCCGAAGCTGTCAAAATGGAAGTCGGCTCGGCCTATCCGCTGGACAAGCCGCTCACCATGGACATCAAGGGGCGCAATTTGATTGAAGGCGTGCCGCGCACGATTTCCATCAACGACAGCGAAATCCGCGAGGCCCTGGGCGAATGCGTCGCCACCATCATCAACGCCATCCGCGTCGCCCTGGAGCGGACCCCGCCGGAGTTGAGCGCCGACATCAGCGACCGGGGCATTGTGCTCACCGGCGGAGGCGCGCTGCTCAAGAATCTGGATAAACGCATTCGGGAAGAGACCGGCTTGCCTGTGTCGATTGCCGACGATCCGCTGGCATCGGTGGTGCTCGGCACCGGCCGCATGCTCAGCGATTTCCGTCTGCTGCGTAAGATTTCGATAGACTACAGTTAAAGAAGGCGCCCGTGGAGTCGTTGCTCAACCGGTACCGCAATATCACTGTGCTGCTGCTGGTCATCATGGCGCAGTTGGTGCTGCTTGCGGTTTCCGCGAAAAATCCCGACGACGTGCGCTTCATCCGCATCTGGACGGTAACCGCCGTCACCCCGGTGGCCCGCATCATCGAAGGGCTGCGCGGCGGCAGCACCGGTTTCCTGCACAACTACATCGTGCTGCACGATACCAACCAGGAAAACCAGCGGCTGCGTTCCGAACTGGACCGCATGAAGATGGAGAACGTCTTCCTCAAGAACGAGCTGAACACGTCCGACCGCGCCAAGGCGATCCAGGTATTCCAGCAGCACACCCCGTCGAAGACCGTGGCGGCCACCATCATCTTCACCGGCGCCGGGTCGAACTCGAAAGTGGTATTCGTAGACCGAGGCACCATGTCGGGCGTGCAGCGCGGCATGGCGGTGGTCACGCCCGATGGCATCGTGGGCAAGGTGATCGCGGCTTACCCCACCGCGAGCCAGGTTCTGTTGATTACGGACCCCGATTTCGCCGCCGGCGTGGTCACCGAAAAGTCCCAGGTGCACGGCACGCTCAAAGGACAAGGCACGCCGCAGTGCAAGGTGGACTACGTCGCGTTTGAGGAGAAAGTGGAGCCGGGCGAATGGGTGTACACGTCCGGTGACGACCGGATTTTCCCGCGCGGCTTCCGGGTTGGCGTCGTCAAGGCGGTGCGCCCAGGGCAGTCCTTCAAGGAGATCCTGGTGGAGCCCAGCGGCATGCAGCGCGGCCTGGTGGAAGATGTGCTGATTCTGATTGAAGGCGTCCATCAGCGGATTCCGGACGCGCCGTCGGGGATGCAGCCCATCTACATCGCGGCCCCACCGCCGGGCAACGAGTCCAAGCCTGCCGGCGCGGCGGTGCCGGCTCCCGTGGGGACCGAGGCCGACCGCCTACGCTCACAGTACCAAGCGCTCGGCGAGGAACAGAAGCACACGTACGGCGAGAATCCGCCGGGCGCCAAGCCCCCCGACTTCACCAGGCTGGCGAACCCGGGAGCCGCGGGCCAGGGGGCGTACCCTCTGGGTCCGGCCGGGAAGAATACGGCTTCCCCCGCAGGCACGCCGCCAAACCCGGGAGCCGTGGGCCAGGGGGGGTACCCTCTGGGTCCGCCTGGCAAGAGCGCGCCACCACCCGCGGGCAAGCCGCCAAATCCGGAGGCCGGAAAGAATTCACCTCCGGTGCCGGGCGCGCCGCCCGCTGCGCCGCCCGCCGCATCTCCCGCCGCGCCGGCGAAAACCGGAACCGGGGGCCAGGGGGGGTACCCTCTGGGTCCGCCTGGCAAGAGCGCGCCGCCACCCGCGGGCACGCCAGCCAAGAACCCTCCCGATGCCGCGCGGCGCTTGAATCCGTCCGCCGGCACACCCGCGGGAGGGCAGATTCGCCGATGACCTACTCGGGCGAGCGGATCCTCCTCAGCAGCCAGCGCGAAGGCCAGGTTTCGCGGTTTCGTAAGTGGGTATTCCTGGTAGTGCCGCTGGTGGCCATCCTGTTCCAGGTCTACGTCCCCATGTTTTTCCCGTTCCTGAGTTTTCTGGAGATGCCGCTGCTGGTGGTGGTCTATTTCGCCATCATGCGGCGCAGTCAGATCAGCGGGCTGATGGTGGGCGCGCTGGTCGGCCTGGCGCAGGATTCGCTTTCCAAGAATCCGCTGGGCATGTTCGGCATCGTGAAAACCCTGGTGGGATACTTCGCCGCATCCGTCGGCGTGCGCCTGGACGTGGAGCACGGATTGATCCGCCTGCTGCTGGGGTTCTTCTTTTTCGTGTTTCACCAGTTCCTTTACTGGGTGATGTCGCGCGCCCTGTTGGGCCAGCAGATGACCTTCGACTGGCCGCACACCGCCATGCTGGCCGCGCTTAATGCCGTGGTCGGCGTGGCCCTGTTTCACTTCCTGGACAAGTTGAAGGAGAGAGCATGAACACACCTCGCCGCCTGGGTTCCACCGGGCCCGCCGTATTTCCGCTGGCGCTGGGTTGCATGGGGATGTCCGGCATGTACGGGCCGTCCGACGCGAAGACCGCCACCGCCACGATTCACGCGGCCCTGGAGAGCGGCGTCACCCTGTTCGATACCGGCGATTTCTATGGCATGGGACACAACGAAATCCTCCTCGGCCGGGCGCTCGAGGGGCGCCGCGACCGGGCGCTGATTTCGGTCAAGTTCGGCGCCATGCGCGGTCCGGATGGAAGCTGGCTGGGTTTCGACGCGCGTCCCGCGGCGGTCAAGAACTTCCTGGCCTACAGCCTGAAACGGCTCGGCGTGGATCACATCGATATTTACCGCCCGTCGCGGCGCGATCCCGGCGTCCCCATCGAAGACACCATCGGCGCCATCGGCGATCTGGTAAAAGCCGGCTACGTCCGCGCCATCGGCCTGTCCGAAGTGGGCCCGGAGACCATCCGCCGCGCGCATGCCGTGCATCCCATCGCCGATCTTCAGATTGAGTATTCGCTGGTCAGCCGCGGTCCCGAGGCGCGCATCTTCCCCGTGCTGGCCGAACTGGGCATCGGCGTGACCGCGTACGGCGTGCTCTCGCGCGGCCTGCTGAGCGGCTCCACCCCATCCGGGCCGGGCGATTCGCGCCGGCATTTTCCGCGCTTCACCCCCGATAATCTGGCCCACAACCGGCGCCTCGTGGCGACCCTGGAGGCCTTGGCCGCCGAAAAGGGCGTCAGCGCCCCGCAACTGGCGATTGCTTGGGTGCTGGCCAAAGGGGAGAGCATCGTCCCCGTGGTTGGCGCGCGCACGCCGGCGCAACTCGCGGAGTCTCTGGCCGCTCTCCCGATCTCCTTGTCGCCCGCCGAGTTGACGCGCATGGAAGAGTCGATCCCCGCCTCCGCCGTCGCCGGCGACCGATACGCCCCGCCCCAGATGCAGATGCTGGACAGCGAACGCTGAGTGTGGGACAGACCATCAGGTTTTGTGGTCTGTCGTGCCTGGCTTAAACGACAGGTTCGAAAAACCCCACGCACTCATGCCCGGGTGACCGCTGGAAGTGGTCCGCCTTCTATGCGATAGCCGAGTTTCTTGAGTTCCCTCACCATGCGTGCGGCGCGCGTGCGTTTGGACTTGGCACTCACCGCTGGCCCCCGTTCCTCGTAGCGGACCCCCTCATGGAGGATCACCCACAGCACTCGGCAGAGTCGATGGGCGATGGCCCAGATGGCCTGCTGGTACCCCAGACGCGGCAGCAGCCGGCTGAAGGTCAACTCGAATATGCTCCCTTTGACCTTTACCGCCGATTGGGCTGCCTGATTCAGCAGCCGCCGCATGTGGCGATTGCCCTTCGGCGAGCGTGTGCTGTGCGACTCCCCTGCGCTCTCTTCATTCCCCGGACACACCCCCACCCACGAGGACAGCTTCTTCGCCGTTCGGAAA
>JADGNT010000361.1 GCA_017883345.1 Candidatus Solibacter sp.
GATGGCCGGATTTTGCAAGCGAAACGGCATAGAAGTTTTTCGCCGCGGGGTTATCCGCTTGGAGCGCTAACGATTCTTTGAGGGCCTGCGCCGCGCGTTCGTAAAAGCCGCTTCTGTACATCGACTCGCCCAGCAAGAACAAAGTTTCGGCGTTGTGCGGGTCCGATTCGTCGAGGAATTCGGTCAGGCTCTGCGCGCCTGCGGCATTTCCAGTATCCAGATAAGAACGCGCCAGCGCCTGTTTCATTTCGACGTCCACCGGTTTCAACTGCACCGCCTTGCTAAGATAGGCAACCGCCTCGCCGGCGCGATGCAGCCGCAGCAAGGACCGGCCCAAGCCGGCCAAAGCATCGGCTGAATTAGGATCGCCGTCGATCAGTTGACGATAGGCCGATGCGGCTTCCGCATACTTACCCTGGCGATAGAGTTGGTCCGCTGTTTGGCCCGACGCCTCCGCCGCAAGCAGCATCAACAGCAGGATCGGCAACATTGTGCAAGAATAACAAAAATCGAGCTTACCCAGGGCTACTCCTTGTTTTGAGGCTCGTCGATCTTCAGGAACTGGTCGGCGGAGACATTCCTCAGCGTCTGTACCACCCCGCTGGGCCAGCGGATTTCCAGGGAGCCGATCCCGCGCTCCGGGCCCAGCCCGAAGTGGACGCGCTTGTCGCTGGAGGACATAAATCCCACACTGATGGCGACATGGTTGTACAGAACCCGCCCGGAGGCAGTCGTCAGCTTCACCTTTGCGCCGATGGCATCGCGCGCGCTCTTGTGCCCCACCAGGCTCAAAACCAGCCAATGGTTGCCGCTGTCGGCGGTGTTCATCAAGATGCGCGGCGTTTCGTTTAGCGAAGTCACGACGATGTCGAGCGAGCCATCGTTATTCAAGTCGCCGAAAGCCGAACCGCGCTGGTACCCCATGTGCAGAAAGTCCTTCCCCATCTCTTCGGAGACGTCTACGAACGACTTTCCATCCAAGTTCTCGAACATGGTGTCATGCTGCTGAGCCTTTTCGTCCAACTGGTCGAGGTCGCCGTTCGAGGAATAGATGTCCTTCCACCCGTCGTTGTTATAGTCGATAAAGCCGTTGCTCCAGCCCGAGTAAGGCATACTCAGCTTCTGGATCTTCGAGAGCGACGAATAGTAATCGAACAAGTCGCCACGATTTCGTAGCAGTTGCCATACCTGGCCCATCAGGTTGTTGTAGAAAATGTCCACTTTTCCGTCATTATTGAAGTCCTTGGCGTCGGAACCCATGGAAGAACCGACTTGCGCGTTTTCGTTGTAGGCCACGCCAAGTTCTAGCCCCTTCTCCTCGAAGGTCCCGTTCTTCTGGTTGATGAACAAGGAGTTGGGCTCGGTGTCGTTGGCGATGAACACGTCCATCCAGCCGTCATCGTTGAAGTCGGCAATGGAGACGCCCATGCCTTTGCCGGGCGCGGCGGCGAACCCCGACCTGGCAGTCACATCCAGGAACCTGCCATTGCCCAGATTGCGGTAGAGCCTGCTCGGAACACTGGGATAGCGCCGCGGATCGCAGTAATAGTCGCGGTCGCTCATCATGCAGCGGGCGTCCGTCTTCGGGCTCCAGATCGTGTAGTTGGAAACGATCAGATCCAGCAGTCCGTCGTTGTCGTAGTCGAACCATGCGGCAGCGATGCTCAGAGTGTCGGCTGGCTTGCCGCCGATGCCGGAGGCCGCGGTCACGTCCGTGAAGGTCCCGTCACCGTTGTTGTGGTAAAGGGCGTTCTTGCCGATGCTGCAGATGAAGAGATCTTCGTAACCATCGTTGTCGTAATCCCCCACCGCCACGCCGAAATTAAAATCGAGTTGATCTCCGGTGAGGCCCGCTCTGGCCGTTACGTCTTCAAAAGTCCCGTCGCTTTTCTGGCGCAGCAGGCAGTTGAAATAGGAAGCGTCCGTCTTCTTCAGATCCGGCAGTTTGGCGCCGTTGGTGAAGAAGATGTCCGTCCTGCCATCATTGTCGAAATCGAAGGTCGCCACCCCGCCGCACATCGGCTGCGGAAAGTATTTTCGGCCGGCGAAGCTGTTGTTGGAGGTGTAAGGGATTTTCGATTGCGGTGCGACGTCCACAAAACCAGGCCGCCTGGGGTGCTGCGCGGGCCGGGCGGGTGCCAGAGCCAGGAGCCAGACGGCACAGGTTCCGGCGGCCAACAGGAGCAGCCCGCGCTTCATTCGATCTTTCCCTGAGACTGCCCGGCTCGCTGTTCCATGGTCAGCTTCTGCGAGAGGGCCTTCTCGCGGTCGCCGTCGGCTTTGCGCTGGAGGCGGTAGTAGACGGCAGCCAGGGAGATGTGCGCCTCCACGAACCGCGGAGCCTGCTTTACAATCGCCTCCAGCCCGGCCAGAGCTTCGTTGAGCCGGCCCGCGGCGAGGTTGACGGCAGCGAGCTGAAACCGCGCGCGCAGCTCGCCGGGCCGAACGCGCAACGCCCGGTCCAGAAGCTGGAACGCGCCGTCGTAATCCTGATCCTGCTTGAGCAGGGCGGCCAGGTTCAGGTTCGACTCGAAATCGTTCGGATTCTGTGCGAGCTCCTTCTGGAAGCCCAGACGGGCTGCCGCGGTGTCGCCGGTCTGGATGTGGGCGCGGCCGAGGTAGGAGTAAACGTCAGGCAAGTGGGGGTTCAACTGCGCGGCTTTTTCGAAATCGGCAATCGCGGCCTCGTATTCCCTGGCATTCAGCCGGGCGGTTCCCAGTAAGAGGTGGGCCTCCGCCGAATCGCCATTGCTTAGGATGCGATCGATCATCTGTTGGCCGCGCTCGATCTGCTTATCGCGCAACAATGCCGTCCCCACCAGATATGCGATCGCCGGGTCGCTCCGGTCCTGTTCTTCCACTGGCGTGAGGAGGTCGATCACTTTTCGGTCCTCCCCCTGGCGCAGCCAGCAGTCGGCCAGCAGCAGCATGATCTGCCGATCGGCCGGCTGCTCGCGATGCAGCGCGGAGAGCGATGCCGCGGCGTCGAAAATCTGGCCCAGCTTGTAGTGCGCCAAGGCCGCGTTCAAACGGATGTGTGGATCTTGAGGACGGCGTTTGAGCGCTTCACGATACTCAGCGATCGCCTCCCGGTAACGTCCGGTGCTTGCCAGGGCGACGCCGAGATTGGAGCGAGCGTCCACTGCATCGGGCCGGAGTTTCAAGTATGCCCGGTATTGAGGAATCGCACGCTCCAGTTGGCCGGCCTGGTGCAACACAATCGCCTGCTGGAGGATCCGCTCCGGATTCTCCTGCCCATTCGCCGCATAGCAGACCAGCATCAGGGCCATTACTGCGTGGAGGTGTACCATCGGCGTCCAAGGCCCAACCTAAAACAATCCCAAGAGCTATGATATCTCCCACGCTCTCATGACGCCACTCGGATGCGCCGCTGCACCCCTTCCCTACCGCTTGAAGCCCATCTCGTCCTTGAACGCTTCGAGGGAGTTGTAGACGATCGGGCAGTAGCAGGCGCGGTCGATCAGCTCCCACCTGCGGCTGGCAACGCCGCGCGCCGCCGTCTACTCGTCCCGCAAAGCCTGCGACGGCTGAATCACCGCGGCGCGGATCGCCGGGAACAAGGTAGCGGCGACGCAAACGGCGATCAGGCAGGCCGTGGCGCCGGCGATAGACATAGCGTCCCAGCGCGTGACGCCGTAGAGCAACGCCGCCACTACGCGCGAGCACGCGGCGTAAGCCCCAAGGCCGAGCACAAGACCGGGCGCCACGGCGGACGCGGCGTCGCGCCCAATCATCCATGCGATTCGCCCGACGGTAGCGCCCACGGCGACGCGGATGCCGATTTCGCGTGTGCGCTGCCCAACGGAATAGGCCAGCATCCCAAACAGTCCAAGCCCGGCAATTACAGTGGAAAGCAGGGCGAAGATGGCGGACAGCGTTGCCAGCAGCCGCTCTTGCCACAATGACGTGTCAATCTCCTGCTCCATGGTGGCAACGTCGGTTGGAGCAAGTCCCGGCCCGACACCCCGCAACATCCCTGCCAGGGCCGCGATCGTGGATACCGGGCTGCCGCGCACGCTGACATGCAGAACCATCCCCTCGAAACGGAAGGCGTCATCGTCCAGGAGGCGGTATACCGTCGGCGGCGGGATCTCACGCATGCTGCGATACTTCGTGTCGTTCACGACGCCGACGATCAGATTGTCCGGGCGGATCACAGAGCCAATACCACCCATCCCAAAGGTCTGTCCTATCGGGTCCAGACCGGCAAAGAACTGGCGCGCGAAGCTTTCGCTCACGATCGCGGGGCGCGGTTTGCCCTGATTATCGGCCGGCTCGAAGCCCCGGCCCATGATAATCCGCATCCGCAGATTCGCGAAGTAGTCGAGACTGACGCCGTTCAGACTGACGTTCAGCAAATCGGCGAAGGTAATGCGGCTGCCGGCGCGTCCCGCGGTCCCCTTAAAACCGATGCCGCGCATCAACGCTCGCTGCGCCAGGCTGACCGCTTCGACCTCCGGAAGCGATCGTGCCCGCCGCACAACCTCATCGAAAACTGCCGGGATCGAAGCGGCTTTCACGCCGGCCATTCGAGGGTTCAGCGTCATGATGATGAGTTTCTCACGACGAAAACCAGGGTCCTCGGTCCGCATCGCATCCAGGGTTCGCACCAGAGCCAAACTGCCGGTCATCAGGAGCGTCGCGAGCCCGACCTGGAAGGCGACCAGACCGCGGTTGAGGCGCGAACGCGATGCCCGGCCGCCGGTCCGTCCCATGATCCCGCTCAGGTCCGCCCGGAATATGTCGATCGCCGGAAAAACGCTCATCAGCACCGCCGAGAGAATACAGATCACGGCGGCGAACGCGACCACCCGCATGTCGGGGGTAAGCTCGATGCCGAGCGGCCGTCGCGCCGGCAGGAACCGCAGCAGCCAGGGCCCGCACCAACGCGCAATCATGAACCCGGCAATCGCGCCGGCGCACGAGAGCAGCACAGCCTCGATCAGCGTTCGCCGCAGAATGCTCCATCGTGAAGCGCCGAGGCTCAGACGGATTGCCACTTCCCTCCTGCGCGTCTCGGCCCGTGCCAGCATGAGGCCGCCCAAGTTTCCACACACCAGCAACCAGAGCGCGACTACCCCACCCATGACCGCGGTCACGGCACCGGCGAATTGCTTCCGCAGGGTCGAAACGCCCCGCTCGGCGCTGGCCAGAATGGGTTGCATCGCTTTCTCGCGGTTCATGCTGTCGGCGGTCTCCCCGGGGCTTCCCGAAAGGTCCGCCGCGATCATCTCCGGGTACAGCGAGCGCACGTCCGCTTCGGCTTGGGCCACGGACACGCCCCCGCGCAAGCGCATGTACAATTGCGCGGGAACATGCGCGATGTCCGCCTCACCGGTCCAGAATGTCCACGCCGATATCGGAACCCATACGTCAGGCCGGTTCTCCAGATCGAGGTCCACGAACCCAGCCTGGAGCACCCCAATCACGGTAAATGGACTACCACGCAGGTTGATGGTCGTGCCAATGACATCTCCCCGGCCCGCGAAGGCCCGTCTCCAGAAGCCGTGACTCAGGACGGCGACCGGCGCGTAGCGTTCCTCGTCGGCAGTAGTGAAAAGACGACCGCGCGCCGGCGTGAGTCCCAGGGCCGAAAAGTAGTTTCCCGAGACGGTGTTGCCGGTTATGCTCTGCACGCGATTGCCGGCGGAGAACGCCATCTCCACCGGCCAGGATGCCAAGACCTCGGAGAAGGCATGCGCGCGTTCGCGCAGCACCCGCGCATACACATAGGGATGTTCGTAGGAGGTGTGGGCCGGGGAGCGCTGCACGCCGAGTCGCACGATCTGTTCGGGATGCCGAACGGGAAGCGGCCGGAGCAG
>JADGNT010000362.1 GCA_017883345.1 Candidatus Solibacter sp.
ACCTTCATCCGTACCAGGTCAGCTTCCAAAGCCGGACGCACACCAGGATCGCGTCGTGGTTCTTTCCAGGGACGCGGCGCGCGACGGTCCTGCTTTCGCATGGCTATGGCGACAATCAGATTCAAATGCTGCCTTATGCGGACTTCCTGGTCCGGCAGGGCTTCTCCGTCCTTACCTACGATATGCGTAACCGGGGCCGCAGCAGCGGCGACGCTGTGACATTTGGGGCTCTCGAGGCGCCTGACATCATATCGGCGGTGGACTATCTAATGACGCGGTCCGACGTCGATCCGAACCGGATCGGCGCCATGGGCCTTTCTCTCGGCGCCGCCGCCACCATTCTGGCGGCGGCAGGCGACTCCCGCATCAAGGCCGTTCTGGACGACAGCGCCTTCAGCGACGCGCCCGCCGCCATCCGCAGCAGCTTCGAGCACTTTATCGGGCTGCCGTCATTTCCTTTCGCGCCGCTGACGGTGTCGATTGTGCGGCTGCGTACCGGAATCGATGTGAGCCGGATACGCCCGGCCGACGTGATTGCGCGCATTAGCCCGCGGCCGCTGTTGATTGTCCACTGCATGGACGACAAAGTCGCGCGGCCCGACAACAGCGAGCGGAACTTCGCGGCGGCCAAAGAGCCGAAACAGTTCTGGCGCATTCCCTCCGGCGGTCACGTGAACGGGCTCAAGGCCGCCGGCCGGGAGTACGAATTGCGCGTGGGACAGTTTTTCGCGGAGAGCCTTCGTTGATTCCTTCTTCGCCGTACACTTGTAACGCTTCGCTAGCCTTTTCCTTACTCCACGGCGGGAGTCTTATGGTTTGAAAGGTGGCCGGCTTAGATTGTCTTCGATAAGGAGGTCCAGCCGTCATGAAACACGTCGCAGTCATTGTTAGTTTGCTGTGGATTGCTCTACCCGTCGTGGCGCAGAAGGCAGATACTGCCGCGGGCAAACGGGAAGAATCCCTCAGTCTCAGAACCGGACCGCTCCAGCCTGAATTCCCCCTGCAAATTGCTGGGGTCGTTTTTAGCGACACCGAGCTACAAGTGCTTCTCGTGAATCTCACCAGCCGCCAGGTGGAACAGGTGACCGTGGGGATCATGTTGGAAGATAAAACTTCCCCGGAGCCGGTGACGCGGATTGGAAAGGTGTGTAACAGCAGCGTCCCGCCGGGAAGGTTTCTGCTTGTCAAGACCGCCAATACCGGGTTCGATGGCGCGGACGCCTACTTTCGCGGCAAAGGGATTACCCAAAAAGCGGTGGCAGTCGGCATCACGCACGTGCGGCTGGCCGGCGGGATCGAGCGGAACCTTCCGTTGGAAGCCAAAGGCCGCTTCGAAGGAGAGGGGGACAAGGACCTTGAAAGAAAGATCGAGGCGCTGCGGCGGAAGGCGTTCGGCCGTCACTCCATGGCGCCGTTTTTCGATCCTTCCCGGGAAGACAAAGTCGGCATCTGCCGGGAGTAGGAAGCAACAGGCATACGGGCGGAAACGCATGAGATAGGGATGAATCTATGAAGATGCTCATAAGATGCGCAGCAGTATGCAGCGCGCTGCTCCTGTCGACCGGCTGCTCGATCAAGCGGGTGGCCATCAACAAACTCGGGAATGCGCTGGCCTCGGGAGGCAGCACTTTCACCAGTGACGACGACCCCGAACTGGTGGAAGCCGCCATCCCCTTCGGGCTCAAGACCTACGAGAGCCTCCTCGCGGAATCGCCCAAGCACACCGGCCTGCTGCTCGCCGCGGCCCAGGGCTTCACCGAATACTCCTACGCGTTCGTGGATTCGCGCATCGACGAAGCCCGCGCCGAGAGCCTGGAACGAGCCGATGCCCTGCGCAACCGCGCACGCAAGCTCTATATCCGCGCTTACGGGTATGGGATGCGCGGCCTCGAGGCGCATCACCCGGGCTTCGCCGCGGCGCTCGACAACGATGCCGATAGCGCACTGAAGCGCGTTACCAGGCGCGATGTCCCCTTGCTTTACTGGACGGCGGCAGCCCGGGGGCTCACAATTTCCCTTTCCAAGACCAGCCCCGAACTCATCGCCGAACTGCCGCTGGTGGAGACGATTATTCGCCGCGTCGCCGAGTTGGATGAAGACTTCGACGCGGGCGCGCTGCCGGAGTTTCTGATCACCCTTGAAGCGGCGCACAGCGGAGTGAAGCCGGAAGTGCAGCAAAAGCTGATGCGCCAGCACTTCGACCGCGCCCTGGAACTTTCCAAAGGCAAGCGCGCCGGCACGTACGTCTCGTTCGCCGAGAACGCCTGCGTACCCGCCCAGGACGCCGCCGAGTTCAGATCGCTGTTGGAAAAAGCGCTGGCGGTGGATCCCGATGCGGACCCCGGCAACCGCCTGGCCAACCTGGTGGCGCAGCGCCGCGCGCGCTGGTTGCTGAAGCATATCGATGATCTATTCCTCGGGATAGAGCCGAAACAAGAATAAGGAGGAGACATGCGGAAGACAATGGTTGTTTGCGCGATGGCGTGCGCTCTCGCTGGAGCGGCTCGCGCCCAGAAGGTCGAGAAGGTCGACATCATTATGGCCACGCTCGCGCCCACCGATTCGCAGTGGTACAAGGTGATGGAGAACATGGGCGCCGAATGGAAGAAGATATCCAACGGCACTGTCAACTTGTCTATCCGCGCCGGTGGCGTCGTTGGCGACGATCCGGACGCCGTCCGCAGGCTGCGGTCCAGGTCGATCCAGGCCGCGGCCCTGACCAGCGCTGGCCTGGGCGACATCGACCAAGGCGTGGCCGCCCTCCAGATCCCCATGATGTTCGACAACTACGAAGAGCTGGATTACGTGCGCGACCGTATCGCACCCAGACTCGAGAAGAGAATCTTGGACAAAGGTTACCTGGTATTGAATTGGGGCGACGCCGGCTGGGTACAATTCTTCTCCACCAAGCCGATTCACGGACTTGACGATCTGCGCAAGCTCAAGCTTTTCACGTGGGCCGGCGACCCCACCGAAGAGGAGCTTTGGAAGGCCAACGGCTTTCGAGTAGTGCCACTCGCCGCTACCGACATTGTCCAGCAGCTCGAGACGCAAGGCATCGATGCCGTGCCCACGACGGCCTTGTACGCGGAAACCGCTCAGCTCTACAAGCGGGCCAAGTACATGTGCGACGTCAAGTGGGCCCCCTTCATCGGAGCGACCATCGTCTCAACGGCCACCTGGGAGAAGATCCCGGCCGTGCAGCGCGGCCCCATGCTCGCCGCCGCGCGCCGGTCCGGCGAGGCGCTGAAGAACGATATCCGCGCGCAGGATACGCGGGCACTCGACACGATGACCAAGGGCCAGCCGGGGAAGAAAGTCAACCGGCTGGAGATCACGACGCTGGATCCGGCTGCCCTGGCCGAATGGCGCAAGCAGACCGAGGCCGTTTACCCCAAGATGAAGGGCAAGATGGTGCCTGCCGACCTGTTCGAAGAGGTACAGCGGCTGCGGAACGAGTATCGGGTCCAGCATCCTGCCAAGCCCCTGGCGAAGGCCGACGGCACGAGCGCCACCGGGAGCGGCTCCACGAATAGCTCCAAGAGCTCAGGCGCCGCCAAAGTCAAAGGCAAAACCAAATGACGCGCGTCTGGCGCGTCCTCGCGGGTGGGGAAAAAGGACTGTCGATTGCAGCCATTTCCCTGATGGCGCTGTTGCCGTGCATCGCCATGGTGACGCGCCTGGCGGGCGCCGCCGGAATCCCTGGCTCGGTGGTCTTCGTGCAGCAACTGACGCTGTGCGTGGCCTTCCTTGGCGCCGGCCTGGCGGCATCCGGCGACCGCCTGCTCTCCATGTCCGCGAACACGTTTCTGCCGGAAAAGTGGGTTGGCCCCGTGCGCGTGTTCGCCTGCGGTCTCACAGCAGCCATCGCAGGCGGCCTTTGCGGGGCCAGCTACGAGTTCGTCGTTTTGGAAAGAGCCGGCGGCAAAGAACTGGCCCTGGGAATCCCGGCGTGGATCCCTGCCACAGTCATGCCGTTCGGTCTCTTGCTGGTGACCATCCGCGCCATCCAGGGCGCCGGGCCGCGCGCGCGGCAGAGGTTGATAGCCGCCGCGTTCCTCCTGGTTCCGCTGATTCTCGGATTGGTGGGAAAGCCCGAAGGGCATGCGGTCTTGTGGATCGGCATCCCCGTAGTCCTCGCCGGCGCCGTCCTTGGTCTGCCAATCTTCGCCACCCTGGGCGGCGTCGCCCTGCTGCTGCTCTGGGGCTCCGGTCAACCCGCTTCCGACGTGCCGGACAACGCCTACTCTCTGATGGTCTCGGAGGTGTTGCCGTCACTGCCGCTCTACACGCTGGCCGGCTACCTGCTGGTGGAAGGCGGCGCCAGTACGCGTCTGTTGCGCGTCTACAACGCTTTTTTCGGTTGGCTGCCGGGCGGTCTCGCGATCACTACAGCCGTCGGCTGCGCTATCTTCACCTGGGCCGGCTCCGGCGTCACCATCGTTTCCATGGGCGGCCTGCTGCTGCCGATGCTCATGAAGGCGCGGTACTCGGAGCGCTTCTCCATCGGCCTGATCAACGCCTCGGGCTCGCTCGGCCTGCTGTTTCCGCCCAGCCTCCCGGTGATCCTCTACGCCGTCTATGCCAAGAATGTGCACATCGACGCGCTTTTCGTGGGTGGCTTTGTGCCCGGGCTGCTGATGGTCGCGATGGTCTCGGCCTTCGGTGTGTTTCACGGCATGCGTAGCGGCGCGCCGCGCGCGACTTTTTCCTTCGCCGAAGCGCGCCTGTCACTCTGGGAATCCAAGTGGGAACTCGCCGTGCCGGTGATCGTGATCGTGGGCCTCTTCGGCGGATTCGGCACCATGGTGGAAGCCGGCGCCATCACCGTGGTCTATTCGTTCATCGTGGAATGCTTCATCAAGCGCGGGTTTTCTCTGCGCCACGATTTCCCCCGCGTCGCACTCGAGTGCGTGACCGTGATGGGCGGCGTGCTCATGATCATCGGCGTCGCCAAGGGTCTCACCTACTATCTCGCCATCATAGATGTCCCCGGCATGTTGACCAATTGGGTGGATGTCCACAACCTGTCCAAGTACCAATTCCTCCTGTTGCTGAACATAGTGCTGCTGATCAAGGGCTCCTTCATGGACGTGTTCTCGGCCATCATCGTGATGGTCCCGCTGATCTGCCCGATTGCGGCGAAGTTTGGCATCGACCCCGTGCAGTTGGGTGTTATCTTCCTCGCCAACCTGGAACTCGGATATCTCACACCTCCCATCGGCATGAACCTCTGTCTCTCCGCTTACCGCTTCAAGCAGCCGATGACTGCTGTCTACCGCGCAACGCTCCCGTTTTACGTGATCCTGCTGGCCGGTGTGCTACTCATCACGTATGTGCCAGAGCTGACCACGTTACCTGTGAAGTGGCTGGGCCTGTGACCGCCGAAGGACAAACGGGGCAATACATCCGCTGAGTGTCTGGTTGCATTGCATAAAGCAGGAAGCCCGCGTCGGCTGGTTGATGGCTCGGAAACGCTGCAAATGGCCAGCAAACGGGATATCGGAAGGTTGGCATATCCAAACGGCGACGGCCCGTGCATTCCTGTCGATAAATCCCCATATCACCAACAACGCCTCGGCGGACCCATTCGGAAGCAGTCGCCCCCGCCCATTCCCTGAATCCCGCCAGGCGGTTCCTAGATGATCCGCAATGGCACAACTTTACCCGGTCGAAGTCCGGCCCACCAGGAAGTGGTCGGCGCCCTCGATCAAGCATGCGTGATATGGGGGCTCGCTGGCGGCGATGGTCGCTCGCGGTTCATTCAACACTGTCTCCGGTACGGCCTCCTGTCATTACTCGATGCAGGAGTGCTGGAGTT
>JADGNT010000363.1 GCA_017883345.1 Candidatus Solibacter sp.
GCCGCGGATATCGCACGCGCGGTGCGCGAGAACAGCTTCGACCGCGACGAGTGCTATCGGGTGCGCGACCTCACCGTAATCAAGGAGGACATCCGGGTCTATCTGACCGACGGCTACCTGATTTTCAGCCAGCCGGTGGCAGGGCGCCGGGTGGCGGCGGTCTTCTCCACCGATGTGGAAGGGGGCGATGGCGAGGTGATCCTGCTGCCACCCGATCGCGCCGAGCGCCGCTCGCTCGCCGCCTTTATCGACGCGCCGAATCTGGATGAACACATTCGCGCGGCGGTGCTGCTCTTCACCGGCGACGTCTACGATCGGCTCAAAAGCCAGATGGCCAACAACCCGGCCAATCGCAAGGCCCCGGAGATGGCGCCGGTGCTCGACGAACAGTGGAGTCCGGTGCTGCGCAACCTGGGCGCGAGCTATCAGGTGAGGCTGACACTCGATCTGCTGGGCGGACCGGAGCTTGCCAACCGTCTGTTCGCAGGCATGTTCCGCAGCACCAAGCTGGGTAACTTCGACCTGGTCTACGACCCGGACAGCATCGAGCAAATCATGGCGGGGCAGGTCACCACCCGGGAGGACCGCCTGTTTTTCGACACCTGGACGAGTTTCCCGGCGCGAACCTCGCGCCGGAACCCAACGCCCCTGGTACACGATCCGCAACTGGGCGATTACCGGATCGATGCCACGGTGGCGCCGGACCTCACCTTGAACGTGATCTCCCGCGTCAAGGTGAGGGTGACCGCGGCGTCGCTTGCCGCGGCGCCGTTCGAGATTGCGCGCGAGATGTCGGTGACGGAGGTGCGGGTGGATGGCGTGGCGGCGGAAGTACTGCAAGCCGAAAGCGCGCGGCTCAATTTGGTGCACGGCGGCAACAACCTGTTCCTGGTGGCGCCGGCGGAACCGCTGCGTGCGGGGCGCGAGTACGAGTTCGAGTTTCGCCATTCCGGCAGGGTGATTCACGAGGCCGGCAATCATGTCTACTTCGTCAGTTCCCGCGGCAACTGGTATCCGGCCAGCGGGCGCCGCTTTTCCAACTACGACCTCACCTTCCGCTTCCCGCGCGACCTGGATCTGGTGAGCGTGGGCGATACGGTGGATGAGCGGGTCGAAGGCGACATGCGCGTGGTGCGGCGCCGCACCAGCGCGCCGGTGCGGATCGCGGGTTTCAACTTGGGCGATTACGTGCATGCGAAAGTCGAGCGCGCAGGGTACGTGGTGGACGTGTGCGCCAACCGCAATCTGGAACCTTCGCTGCAGCCACGCGCTCCCGCCATGGCCCCGCTGGTGTTGCCGTTGCCGGGCATCTCGCGCCGGAGGCCGGACGCAATGGAGGCGCCTGCCGCGATCGAGCGCGTGCCCGACCCGCTCGATAGCTTGCAGACGCTGGCCGCCGAAGTGGCGTCCGCCATGGAGTTCATGGCGTCGCGGTTCGGACCTCCGGCGCTGCCGCACCTGACCGTCTCGCCGATTCCCGGCACCTTCGGACAGGGGTTCCCGGGGCTGATCTACCTTTCCACGCTGGCCTATGTGAAAGCCATTCCGGGCGCACGCATCGGGGGCGCCAGCGCTTCGTCGGAGATGTTTTTCCAGGACGTGCTGCAAGCGCACGAGACGGCCCACCAGTGGTGGGGCAACCGCGTCACGCCGGCCACCTACCGCGACAACTGGTTGATGGAGGCGCTGGCCAACTACTCGGCGTTGCTGTACCTGGAAAAGCGGCGCGGCACGCGGTCGCTCGAAATCATGCTGGACAACTATCGCAGCTCCCTCCTGGCCAAGAATGAAGCGGGCCAAGTAGTGGATTCCGCCGGCCCGATCGTGCTGGGCGCGCGCCTCGAAACCTCGCAGGAACCGCGCGCGTGGCGCTCCATCACCTACGGCAAGGGGAGTTGGATCATGCAGATGCTGCGCGGCCGGATGGGCGACCAGAAATTCCTGGCGCTGCTGGGCGAGATCAGCAAGCGCTACGACCGCAAGGACATCACCACCGAGGAGTTCCGCCTGCTGGCCGCGGAGTATCTGCCGGCGAAATCCGACGACCCGAAATTGGAGAGCTTCTTCGAACAATGGGTCTACGGGACGGGCATCCCGGCGATCAAGCTCACCTGGGCCGTGAAAGGCGCGGCGCCGAACGTGAGACTGACAGGTACGGTGACGCAAACCGGCGTGGACGATGATTTCACGGCGGCGGTGCCGGTGGAGGTTGCGATCGCCAAGGGCCGCACGATGACGCAGTGGGTGCGGTCGGCCGAAGTCCCGGTGACGTTCACGGTGGCGCTGAAGGCGGCCCCGCTAAAGGTAACGCTGGATCCCCACTACGCGCTACTCAGGAAGTGAAGTGGGATCCCGGTCGGCAGGCAGGGGCGCCCCGATGTGCGAGGTGGTCTTTCCGAGCTTCGAAGCGGATCGCAGGCGGAAGCGCAACGCCAGCAGGGCTCTAGCGCTCCGCGTACTCGAACGACTTGCCATCGACTTCCTCGATGCGCACGACGAACCGCTTGCGGCCATCGAGCAGGGCCATCGGCGCCTGGAATCGCGCCGCGATCATGCGGTCCGCCGACCCATGCGACCCAAGGCGTTCGCGCATGATCAGGGTCGGGTTGAATTTCTGTCCGAGCACCGGCAGCCCTTCGAAGAGGCGCTTGGCGTCCATTTCGCTCACCGGCTGGCCGAGGTAGCTCTTGCCCTGGTGATCGTCCATCTCCACCGTCACGGTGCGCACTTCAAACAGTATGTTCGACGGATTGGTGATGCGGAAGTCGATCACGGCGACGGAGCTATCCTCATCCAGCGGCGCGGTGCGCACCTTGAGGATCTTGCCCGGCAATTCAATCCGGTCGCCGCGCTGCATCAGGAAGATGCCGCCCACGGCGAGCGCGATGATCGCGAGGCCAATGCCGAACGCCGCCAAAAAGTTCTTTTGCACGTTCAGACCTCGCCAGCGATCTGCATAATCTCGTCCATGGATTTGTGCGCCGCCGTGATCAGGGTGCCGTCGAAGAGATGGGTCTCGAGGCCGACCTTGCCCGCATAGCCATCGTTGTTCAGCGCGGCGAAAATGGCGCGCCAATCCTCTTTCTCCGGACTCGCCGGCATCACGCCCTTGCCCTTGATTTGCAGGTTCAGCATGCGCGTCTTGGGCAGCAGGCTGTAGCCTTCCGGGTAGGCTTTCTCCTTGCCGTAGGCGTTGTGGGGATCCCAGTTGTAGCCCACCCATGGGGAGGGAATCAGCTTCATGACATCGGCGAGTTCCGCCGCGGTGGCGACGTTCTGCGAGCCTTCGTTCTCCAGCAGGAGGTAGACCTTTTCCTTCTCCGCCAGCTTGGACATCTCGCCCAGGGTGTCGGCGATCGTCTGGTAAACGGTGGTGGGGTCCGCCACGCGGGCGCCGGCGAAAACACGCACTTTGTCGCAGCCCATGATGTGGGCGCAGCGGATCGCCTTCTGGAAATCTTCCATGCGCAGGTCCCAGCGCGCCTTCTCGGCGGCGAAGCGCTTGTCGCGGGCTTCCGGCGTTTCGGTCCGGCGGCGCGCGGGTTCGGTGCCCGGCCAGGTGAACTTGAGCAGGCTGGTGTTGACGAAAGAGACCTTGAGGCCTTCTCTGGCAAAGAGGTCGGCGTCGGCCTTGATTTCCGCTTCGGGCAGGGTGAAATATTCCTTCTTGCCCGGCGGATTGCGGATTTCCACATTCTGCATCCCGTAGAAATGCGCGAACGCGATTGCCTCCAAGGTGCTCAGACCGATCTCATCGGTGATCGCGCTGATGCGCGATTTATCGATGTGAGTCTTTGCCGCCATCAGTGGGGTTGCGCAAGCGGCCAATGCCGCGCCGGCCGCCAAAAGTTCTCGCCTTGTCATGACATGATTGTAATAGATAGGTATGGACTGGACGAGCCCCACCGGACGAAAGATCACTTTACAGGAAGGCGACATCACGCGGATCGCGGTGGACGCCATGGCCAACGCGGCCAATTCGGCGCTGGCCGGCGGAGGCGGCGTGGATGGCGCCATCCACCGCGCTGGCGGCCCGGCGATCATGCGCGAGTTGGAAGCGATTCGCGCCCAGGCGGGCGGATGTCCCACCGGCAGCGCGGTGGTGACCGGCGCCGGCAGCCTGCCGGCGAAGTACGTGTTCCACGCGGTGGGTCCGGTCTATCGCGATGGCCGCCACGGCGAAGCGGAGTTGCTGGCCGGGTGCTACCGCAAGTGCCTGGCGCTGGCCGACGAGCGCGCGGTGCGCACGATCAGCTTCCCGGCCATCAGCACGGGGGTGTACGGCTACCCGCAGAACCCAGCGGCGGAAATCGCCATCCGGGAGGTGCGCAGACATCTGGAACGGCCGGACACGACGCTGGAGCAGGCGATCTTCGTGTTGTTCGGCAAGGCAGCGTTCGAGGTGTACCGGGAGATCTTGGTGGCATAAGGCTCCGCCTTGTGCAGCCGCGGGGCAGCTTGGACGGGCCTGCCCCGGGGAGCAGGAGTACCGTTGTGCAGGCGCAACCGTGCAGAGTAAACTGTAGTTGATGAGCAGCGTAAATGAGATCGAGGAGGCTGTTCTGAGGCTCTCCGTCGCCGAACTCGCCGCATTTCGGGCGTGGTTTGCGGAGTTCGATGCTGAGGCGTGGGACCGCCGGATCGAAGACGACGTCGCTTCGGGGCGGCTGGACGCGCTAGCGGACGAAGCCCTTGAGGATCTGCGAGCGGGACGCTGCACTGAACGGTGAGGCACCGCGCCAATCCCACGTTCTGGAATTGCTACCGCCAACTTCCGGAAGACATACGCCGCCTCGCCGACGAGTCCTATCGACTACTGCGGCGAGATCCGAGGCATCCGTCCTTGCACTTCAAGAGGACTGGACGGTTCTGGTCCGTTCGGGTCGGTCTGCATTACCGGGCACTTGCCGTGGAACACGAAAACACCGTGGTATGGTTCTGGGTGGGGCATCACGCCCTGTACAATCGGCTAATTGGCGCCGGTTGACCCGTCCAGTTGTCTACAACCATCGCGAATGCCGTTAGTGTGCGGGCGCCCGCAGCATGGTTCGCGATCAGGCTGTGGAAGAGTTGCCGACAATCCAGGAATTGAGGAGCATCGGTCTATACTGCGGCGTCAGGGGAGATCTGACTGCTGTAGCAGTGCCAACGGCATGGGACAATGGGATTGCAGCTCGATTCATGCCCAAGCGATACACAAGTCGGGAGCTGGTCAAATTGGCCGAAGAATTTGGATGGATGTTGGTGGGCGTGAGAGGAGACCATCACAATTTCAAGCACCCGGCGAGCCGGTTCATAGTCACGATCGTGCATCCCCAAAAAGATGTACCGGTGGGGCGAGCCGTGGATACGGTGAAGAAAATCAGACTGGAGCTCAAGTGATGCGATTTCTGATCATGCTGGAACAAACCGAGACGGGATTTGCGGTGCAGGCGCCCGATTTGGCGATCGCCACCTACGGAGAGAACATCGAGGCAGCCAAGCGCGCGGCTGGCGAAGCGATTCGGAGCAACCTGGAAGCCTATCGAGAAGCTGGACAACAGGTGCCTGAAGCGCAAGGCGTTTCATCCCATCTCGAAAATCCCGAATTTCGCGATTTGTTGTTCGCGTACGTCGACGTAGCCGAGCCTCAGGGGAGAATCGCCGCATAGCCTCGCTCAAGCCCTGTCGCCCATCAGCGATTGGTTCCGGTTGTCGGCCATCCGGAAGTCTTCCCGAAACGCCCTCTGGCTGAAGTAGATCCTGCCTGGTCGCCAAGGATTTACCGATTCCAGGCGAGAACAGCCCAGCGCACCGGCAATTCAGCGAGGTCCCGCCGAG
>JADGNT010000364.1 GCA_017883345.1 Candidatus Solibacter sp.
CCATGACAAACCTCGAACGGATAAGGAAGGAACTAAGCCCTGCGCGTCGCAAGAAGGTGGAGGCCCGCGCAGCTCAGCTCATCGCCGAGGAAATGACGTTGCAGGAACTCCGGCGGGCGCGCAAGCTCACGCAGGTCCGCATGGCCAAGAAACTCGGCATCGGGCAGGACGGCGTTTCCAAGCTCGAAAAACGCGCCGATCTGATGATTTCCACTCTTCGGAAGACGGTTGAAGCCATGGGCGGAAGCCTTTCTCTGGTGGCTGAATTCCCCGATCGTGAGCCGGTTGTTTTATCCGGCATTGCCGAAGACTAGCATCGGAGCCGCGACCGTTAGGCAGCATTTGCCGACGAGCCCTTACGCCACTTCCACCGGGGCCAGGTGGAGCGCTTCCAGCAGGCCCTTCCACTTGCGCATCACCAGCTCCAGCAGATTCAGCGCGAGCGCCAGAGCCAGCAGGCCTGGCCACAACTCCATGTTGGCCGGAATGCTCCGCCCCGCGGAGTCGAACGCGTCGGCGGCCGTCACGCCGAAGCGGCCGCCGGTGGACGCCGCGATCTGGCGCAGCAACGCCTGGTTGTTGCCGTACTCCTCGATCTCGTCTTCCTGACGGTAGAAACCCACCTCGGGGAAGGCGCGCGAATCCACCAGGGGACGCACGCGGAAGAGTCCCTGATTCTGCCCGATCCCCAAGCGCCCGCGATAGTGGCCGGCCGCCACCTTGCCCATCTTCAGCGGTGCATGGAACCCGTCCGGACCGAGCACGAAAATATCCGGCGTCCTGGCCGGCTCCTCGACATTGCGCGAGAGCCGGTAATCCACCACCAGTTCGTCGCTCGCGCGGTCGAAATCCGCCGTGGTTTCGCTCGCGGGCGCGTGTGGCAGCAGGTCGCGGAAAATGTTGGCCCACAGCTTGTCGAAGCCCGGCCATGACACCCAGTTGGCGGCCCAGCGGTTCTTGGCGTCGCTGGTGAACACCGCCGCGCGGCCCAGCCCGTACTGCCAACGCACCAGCAGCGGATCCTCGCGGTCGGCCATCAGGATGGTGTCCGAGGTGGGCCGCGACAGAAAGCGCACGTAGCCTTTCAACTGCGGCGCGCTCTCCATCCCCACGCCATCCAGGATCTCCGCCTGCTTGATCACCTTCGGCGTGATCGCCTTCTCCACGGCCGTCACGCCGGTGTGCTCTTCCACGTCGCGCAGCAGGATCTGTTCCAGGCCGGAGGGGTCGTTCAGGAAGTACGATTTGCCGTCCGCGTTGACCGCCACCTTCTCCAGAAACGCGCGGTTCACATCCTGGCCCAGCCCGACGGTGGAGATGGTCACATGACTCGCCAGCGCCTCCTTGGTGAGGGTCATGCTGTCGCCCTCTTCGGAAATGCCGTCGGTGAGGAGCACGATGTGCTTGTACATGGCCGGCTGCGGCAGGATGCGCTGGTACGCCTCGGTGAGCGCCGGGGCGATCTGCGTGCCGCCATCCGGCGTAATGCCGCCGATCAGCTTCTTGATGGTGCCGCGATCCTCCGCCTTGCGGATGGGCACCGCCCACTGGAACGAATTATCGAAGATCAGCACGCCCACCGAATCGATGGGCCGCAGATTCTCCACCACACCGATGGCCGCCAGGCGCGCCAGTTCGATCTTGCGCCCTTCCATGGACGAGGATTTATCGATGATCAGCACCACCGCCGTACCTTCGGGCGAGCGCGGCGGCGCCAGTTTGGCGGGCAAGGTGCGCTCCAGCGCGTCCTCCGGCTTGCCCTTCTTGTCCACGTAGATATTGTGCTCGCCCGAGATCCAGACCAATCCGCCGCCCTTCTTGACGTAGTCTTCGAGCGATGCCTTGGCGGAGGCCGGTATCGATTCCATGTCCCAGTTGTTGATCGCCACCAGTTGAAAATCGTCGATCTTGGGCGGCACGCCGCCGGGCGCCTGTTGCACTTCGAACTGGTTGGCGTGCAGCACGCGGATGATGTGTTCCTCGCTCGGGGCCGGGTCGCGCGAGACCAGCAGCACGCGCGGGCTGCGCAGCGTAACCGAATCCTCGAAGCGCGCCTCGCCCAGATCGCCGGCCGCGATCTTACCGGCCATCGCGACCGCGCCTACCGAGTTGACGCTGGCCTGTAGGCGCAGATGATTCACCCCGGCGGCCAAGTCCACTTCGCTAGAGCCGATCGTCTTGCCTTCGGCCGTCAACTCCACGCGGGCGTGGGCCGCGCCCGGGGCCTCCACCGCGACATCGATGGGGAAGCGCTCGCCAGAGAACACCTGCCCCGGAATGGTGACGCTCTCGAGGCGCAGTCCGGGCTTGGGACGTCCGGCCAGGGCCACGGTATCGATGGGCAGGCCCAACTGCCGGGCCTGCCAGATGGCGCGCGCCACAGAGCCCAGATTCTCGTTGCCATCGGAGAGCAGCAGCAAGCGCGGCACCATGCCCGCGGGCAGCGCGGCCGCGCCGTCGCGGATGGCGTTCTCCAGATCCGTCCCGCGCCCCGCCGCGCCAGCGGTGTGGCGTAGTTGCCAGCCGTCCTTGGTCTTCTCTTCGGGTGAGACCAGGCGCGTGCCGCGCGCGAAAGGGATAATGCGCGTCCAGTGCCGCCCGGCCCCCCGTTCCACCTGGTTGGCGATGGCCGATTCCCGCGCCAGGTCCTCCGGCGACACGCTGGCCGACGTGTCCGCCAGCACCGCCACCGCGACCTTGGTCTGGTACACCACCACCCGCGGACCGCTGAGCGCGAGCACGATGCAAACGAATGCCGCCGCCTTGAGCCCGAGGGCCAGGCGCCGCGCCGTCTCGCGCCACTCCCAGGCGGCCCAGCCCAGCGGCAGCAAAAGCGCCAGCAAAGCCCACGGGTGATCGAAGGTCATCGCACCTCCAGTGGCATAAGGCTTCGCCTTGTGCATCCGAGCGAAGCTCGGACGCCAGCCCAAGAATCGCTCCCTAACGGTCGCGGCTCGGATTGCAGCCGTGTGCCTGGTACCGAGCCGCGACCGTTAGGGAGCGATTTGGAGGTTAGCCTCATGTCCGCGCCCCCGTGTGCTCCGCCGCGCGGATGGGCACCGGTTTCGCGCGCATCATGCCACGCCGGAAGCGGCCGTATAGCACCCACTCGGCGAGCAGCCCGAGGCCGCCCGCCACCGCCAGCCACGGCCATAAATCCGTCGACGATTCCGGAATCAGGGTAAAGCGCGGCACCCCAAGGTGCGCGTCGGCGGGAGGCGTCCACTTCGACTCCCACAACTCCGGCAGGGTCAGCGAGTAGAGGTACTCGCGGTCGCCGGCCACTACCTTGACACCGCCCGGCGCGCCGGAAAAGAAATTCAGCGTGCGCTCGCGCATGGTGAACGGCACGGCCGACCCGTCGTCCGCCGTCACTTTCACATCCGCCGCGGCGGTATCCTGGTCCATCACCAGTTTGACCGCGCCCACGCTGCCGCCGGAGATCTCGTAGCGCCGGAAAATCTCGGGCGCAATCCAGCGCAACAGGTTGGCGAACAACAGCGGGGTGGCCAGTTCGTAGCGCATTCCGGTGAGCACGGGGTGGAAGCCCAGCACCACGATCTTGGGCTTGCCGGGCCGCGCCACAATCACCGGCCCGGCCGCCACTTCGCCGATCCGCCCGTCGCTCGGGGCCACCTCGAAAACCTTGGCCCGGTCCAGTTTGAAATCCCTGGTGTGCAGCCCCGCCGCGCCCGGATGCTCCGAGTCCCAGTGGGAAAATGCCGCCTGCTCCACCGTGGTGCGCACCGGAATCGGCGAACCCATGGCCGGCGGATCGATCCAGAGGGAATCCGCCCGCGGCCGTTCGGGAGGAATGAAGCGGTCCAGAATCACCAGTCCGGTGTCGTTGGCGCGGTAGTCTTCGGGGCGCCGGTAGACCGCGGCGACGCGCGGCGTGGCGGCCAGCACCGGGCGCAGCAGTTCCGGCTGGGACGAGTAGACAATCACCGGCAACGTGGGCTGCGGCGGCAGTTCCAGTTCGGCATGGTCGTCGTTGGGGAAGCTGTCATGCGGGGAAAGGTGGACGCCCAGCATGCCGGCGGCGCTGGTGCGATATTCGAACGACGCTTCCGATTCCGCTCCCGCCGCCAGCGTCAGAGGGCGCGACCCCGCCGCCATCCGGGCCGCCGTTCCGGGAGGTCCGAAATCGAGCGATAGGGTCACGGTGTGCGGCCGGGCGCCGTAATTGCGGACGGCCACGTAGATCTCCCAGAGCTCCGAGTCGGCCCCGCTGCGCCGCATGCCGATCTTGCGCAGCCCGACGTTCTCGACGTTATCGGGAATCGAGATCACGCGGAGATTGCGCGGCAGCGCCGTAGTCCCGGGATCGCGGGGCGCGGTCCGCCCCGGCCCGATGAACGCGATTTCGCCGGCGCGATGGCCGTCCTGCCCCTGAACATGGCGCGCGAACACCAGGGCCTGGTCGAGGTTGAGCGCCGTGGCGCCGGCCTCGGAAGCGGTGATGGCCCGCTCGATTTTCTGGTGGTCCACTTCGAAGGCGGTGGCCGGCGTGGCCATACCGTCGGCGCGCACCAGCATGACGCGGTCGCGCACGGGCAGGGCCTTGAGATATTGCCGGGCCCGGTCGCGCGCCACGTCCATCAGGGTGCGATTCCCGGAGCGCCCCGCCATCCAGGCCGAAGTATCCAGCACGATCACGTGATCGCGCCCCGCCTGCGCGGGCGTGCCCAGGCGCAGTTGACCGATGGCCAAAAGCAGGAGCGCCATGCTGGCCAGTTGCAGAAGCAGAGACCAGGGCTGCTGCACCCGCCGCCGGCGCGCCGCCACCGCCGGTTGTTCCGCCGCGATCCAAAAGCGCAAGGTGGAGACTACCAGCTTTCGGCGCGAGCGGTCGAGCAGATAGAGCGCCACCGATATGGCGGAAACGGCGCCGAACACGGCGAGGAATTGGAGGAAGGAGAGGTTCAGGAAATACACGGCGCCTCCACTCTAAACGGCAAGATTGGGAGCAAACGAGAGAACGGATTCAACGCAGAGACGCAGAGAACGCAGAGGAAGACGCAGAGAAAACATAAGACAGGTTCGATGTTAGTGGCGCGTGCGTGGGACGGGCATGTTTCTTGGTCTTCTCTGCGCTTATCTCTGCGTTCTCTGCGTCTCTGCGTTGAAAAGTATGCCGCGATTGTCACGCGATGCCTCGCACGCGGATCAGGTCTCCGAAGATGACGCTTTCCAGGGATTGCGAGGTGGCGACCCCGGCATAGCGGCCGCGGCTGCGCATCGCCATGGTCTGTAAGCCGGCCGAGTATTCATCGAAGGCGCGCGTGTAGCGCCGGCGCGCGTCATCGTCGAAATCCAGTTTCATGCCGGCCCCGGTCTCGGCGTCGCGCAGCTCCAGTTCGCCGGTCCACGGCGGCACGCGGTCTTCATCCGCCCAGATTTGCAGGAGCATCAGTTCGTGGCCGTAATCGGTGAGATATTGCAGCGCTTTTTCGCAACTCCGGTCATCCAGGAAATCCGAGATGACGATCACGAGGCCCCGCTGCGAATAGGCCCCGATGAATTCCTTCACCGAGGCGAGGTAATCCGTGGCGCCGGACGCCTGGAAAGCGGAAAGGCCGTTCATGACTGAAAAAAAGCGGTGCCGGCCGCCGGTGGAAATCACACGCTGCATCAAGCGGTTGGCGAAGCCCTGGATCTCGATGGTGTCGAGGCGAACCAGGCCCACGTAGCACAGCGCCCCCGCCAGCTTCCGTGCGTAATCGAACTTGAGTCCGCCGTGCGCCAGCATGGAGGCGCTGGTATCGAGCAGCAATCGCACCGGCACGCGCGGCTCCACCTGGAACATCTT
>JADGNT010000365.1 GCA_017883345.1 Candidatus Solibacter sp.
CGTGCTTCACCAGGACGGCGGATGGGCGAGCGGTGGCTGGATGTCGGACGCGCTGGTCGACGGCAACGTGGGCGCCGGCCCACAACAGCAATGGATCTCCAGGAACACCGAGTGGGGCAGTTGGACAGGCGCGAACTGGAACATGGTCTTTGTGGGCGTAGTCAGCCCGCCGGCAGGCGAATGGCCCAACCCGCCTTACACCAAAATTGCCCGGGTTCCGATCGTTCGCGAAAAGCCGTTCCTGGAAGTCGATCCTTCCGGGAAGTACAGGGTCCGCGTTCCGGCGCTGCGAGCCAACAGTTCGGGCATCACCTGGCGAGCCGGGTCTACACCGGGCAAATCGATACCGCTGAGCGAGTTCTACGTGGCCCGGCCGGACCTCGACACCGCCGCGACGATCAATGCTCAGTTAGCCAGGGGGAAGAACCTGCTGTTCACGCCCGGCATCTACGAACTGACCGACACCATCCGCGTGCGCCGGGCCAACACCGTTGTGTTGGGGATCGGGTTCGCCACGATACGGGCAAACAACGGCATTACGGCCATGACCGTTGCCGATGTGGACGGAGTGATCCTCGCCGGACTGCTGTTCGACGCAGGAGAAGCCAATTCCCCCGTGCTGCTCGAAGTCGGTCCCAACGGAAGCAGCGCCAGCCACGTAAGCAACCCGACTTCCCTGCATGACGTTTTCTTCCGGGTGGGCGGCGCCGGGGTGGGCCGCGCGTCGGTCAACCTGAGGATCAACAGCAGCAACACGATCGTGGATCACACGTGGATCTGGCGGGCGGACCACGGCGCCGGGGTGGGTTGGAAGAGCAACACCAGCGCGAACGGGCTGGTTGTGAATGGAAACGATGTCACCATCTATGGCCTGTTTGTCGAGCATTACCAGGAATTCCAGGTCCTGTGGAACGGTAACGGTGGGCGGGTATACTTCTATCAGTCCGAGATTCCCTACGATCCTCCGGACCAGCCGAGCTACACAAGCGCGCCCGGTACGAATGGATGGGCTTCGTACAAAGTGGCGGAGAATGTGACCAGCCACGAAGCCTGGGGGCTCGGAATCTACAGCGTCTTCCGGAATCGCGGCGTGGTGCTGAGCAGGGCCATCGAAGTTCCCAACAGCCCGAACGTCAGGTTCCACAGCATGATCACGGTTCGCCTGGGCAATAACGGCGAGATCGGCAACGTCATCAACGACACGGGCGGTGCAACGGCGGGCAACCCGCGCGTCACACCCAAGGTCACGAACTTCCCATAGGCGGAAGAAGGGCGGCCGTCACTGGCGCCTCCCCGGGAAGAGCGCTCCCGCGCGCGTCAAGACCGGAACACTGGTCTATGGCAACGTGGTGGAGGTCGGGGGCAATCCGCCCCGTTACGACGAAGTGCAGAGCGTACCCCACGGGGTGATCGAAGCACGCCAGTACGTTTCGACGCCGTTGAAGCGCGCGCGTAAAGCCTACGTGTATCTGCCGCCCCAGTACGAAGCCGAGCGCAACCGCAGTTTCCCAGTGCTGTACCTGAGGCATGGAGGCGGCGACGACGAACAAAGCTGGAGCACGGACGGCCGCGCCGGCGGTATCCTTGACAACCTGTTGGCGCGGAATAAAGCCCTCCCGATGCTGATTGTCATGACCGACGGATCGTGGGCCGGCGGCAGCACCGAGCAAGCACTCGCGGCGCTCGGCGAGGAACTCCTGACGGACGTCATTCCCCTGATCGAAAAGAGCTACCGCGTGCTGCCGGGCCGTGAAAACCGGGCCATCTCCGGCCTCTCCATGGGCGGCGGGCAGTCGTTCATCATCGGCCTGCGCAACCTGGATCAGTTCGCCTGGATCGGCGAATTCAGCGCGGGACTGCTGGCCGGAGTGGAGTTCGATCTAGATAACGAGCTTCCCGGAATCCTGAAGGACGCCTCGTTGAATCAGAAACTGCGGCTGTTTTGGATCGGCTGCGGCACGGACGTCCCGCGATTCAACGGTCATCTGGACCTGGTGGAGAAACTGAAGAGCCGCGGAATCAACCATGTCTTCCGCACTACGCCCGGCGGACACGAGTGGAAGGTGTGGCGCCATCAACTTGCGGATGTGCTTCCGGAACTGTTCCCAAGCAAGCCGTGACGAAAACCGGTCCGTTAAGTGGGGGTGCCACGCGATGACGGTTTCCGGTTTGACGATGCACAGAGCCGACCGCCATTCGTCCCAGGCTCTACAAAACCAAGCCCAAAGGAACCGGTCGAACCGATTGAGTTGCGGTCTCTTCACCGAGCGTTGCAGTACGCCGAGTTGGTGGTGGAGGGCGATGATCTCAAGCCACAACGCCGCCAGAGTTCGAAAAACAGACAGTATGACTGCAAGCAATGCCGATAACACGGCGGTCGGCGGGAATTGGCGGAAGATGTGCAACCCCCACTGTATCAGCCAGATCCGAATTTGCGAAAGTACAGGCGACGATGCACCGGATAGGCGAAAAATAGGCAAGGGCATTTACGGCGTGCTGTTCCCGCTTTGTAAGTACTTCAAGAGCGGGCGTTTGCGCTGCGAACGTAAGCGAGTATTCGGCAAAACCCGAAGGGTCATGATCCCCATGCGGGATAGCGATGTGTCACTAATTCAATGGAATGAGGTGGATAACCGGAGCCATGCCTTACTCGACAGATTGCATCGGATACCTGGGCACCCAGCATACTTATTGGGTGTACGTTCCGCAGCAATACGACCCATCGGTCCCGGCCAGCCTAATGATCTTCCAGGATGGACAGGCCTTCAAGTGCGGGCGCATTTGCGCCGGCCTTGAGTGGGGCGGGAAGGGCAAATCAGCACGGCCGATTCGAGGTTGCAGGCGTGGGTTATTTCCGACCGATGAAGAACTGCTGATAGCCCGTGATAAGGTGCGCTGCATTTTGGGCGAGCCGCACCCGGTGTAGGCAGCTACAACGGCCGCGTCCAGCCGTGGAAGGCAGGGCTGTCGACGCCGTTCTCGTAGGCGTAATGGCGGCAATCGATGTGCAGATTGATTAAGCGTTTCTGGACGTTCGCGCAGGCGACATGGAGAGCCTGACTCGGAGCTAAATCGGTTGCGTGCGGGGCGATGGCGACTCCCACCATCGAATCGGCGCAGCCGTAATACAGAAACCACTGATTCCGGAACCAAACTAAGCCCTCCGTGAAGGTCGTCCCGGCGGCGTACTGTCCCGTCTTTTCGAACGGCATTTCTGGCTTGAACACGGGCTGATCCGTCCGCGCGATGAGCCTTGCCGGGGCATCCGCCGCGAACAGCGCCTCGCCCGCTGCGTAGGCGTTCGGGCCGAGCGCCAGGTCGCCGCCGTTCGGGGCGTTCTTGCCGTTGTAAAGCACTACAATGCCTTTGGCGGTCAGCACTGGCGGCGGGCCGGTTTCCGGGAATGAGCTGTCGAAGCGCCCGGCGCGTTTCGCAAGCACCGCGACGGGTTCGCCGCGCCCATCCTCGATGGGCTTCCAGTGGATGAGATCGACTGAGACTGCCAGGCGAATGACGCCTTCTCCCCCAGTACATCCAGTATTTGCCGCCGATTCTGGCCGCGATTAGGCGGCCGCCTTCGACTCGCGTCACAATGCCCGCCGATTTGTAGGAGAGAGCCGCATACTTGCCCTCCGTGCCCAGCGCGGGACCGTGCTTCGTCCAGTGAACAAGATCCTTGGAGGTGGCGATTGCAGCGTCGGTTTTTTCGCGGTTCCACTGCGTGTACGTCAGGATGTACGTACCGTCCTCGCTTTCCACGATGCGTGGGTTTTCGCAGCCGCCCGGCC
Organism: Candidatus Solibacter sp.; assembly: GCA_017883345.1. Classification (GTDB taxonomy): domain Bacteria; phylum Acidobacteriota; class Terriglobia; order Bryobacterales; family Bryobacteraceae; genus Solibacter. Next base: position 3,789 of record JADGNT010000365.1, read on the forward strand.
ATTCCCGTTCCCTCTGCGAATCGTTATCGGGGTAGAGAACAGGCTCCGGCCGGCGAGTGAAGTGGACGCCATCGGCGCTTTCGGCGAGACCCAGTCGGGAAGTGTGCATGCCAATGCGCATTTCGCCGGTGTCATCCTCCGCCCGGTAGAGCAGGTAAATCTTACCGTTCCGCACAATGGCCGCCGGATTGAATGTGTGCAGAGCCTCCCAGTGGACCGGCTTCCCGTCCACCGGGTTCCGGAACAGCGAATCCTTGTTCGGCGTAATCACCGGATTCCTGCCGGACGGGCGCGTAAATGGGCCAATCTGCCACCCGTCGGCCTGATCCGCAGAAACAGCGGCCGACCAAAGCCCTGCCGCAATGAGGACGAACATCGATGAGCGGTTCATGTCAGACCGCTACTATACCAATCGGCAGACACCAGAAGTGTTCACCTTGCGGTGCGGTTCGCAACCCGAAAGCGGATTCGTTCGCTCCAGCCAATCTCGGGCACGGGATCACAAGTTGCTGATCTGAACACATCATGGACTTTGGTCTACGCAAAACCGTCACCGGGATCCTGCGGCGTGCAATACACTGAAATCAGACCCATGCGCTTCCCTCGTTCCAGCGGTATCCTGCTTCATCCCACTTCTCTTCCGGGGCCGTGGGGTATCGGCGACCTGGGCGAATCCGCGCGGCGCTTTGCCGATTTTCTCGCCGATTCCGGCCAGACTCTTTGGCAAGTGCTCCCGCTCGGGCCCACCGGCTACGGCGATTCTCCTTACCAGTGCTTTTCCGCGCTGGCCGGCAATCCGCTGTTGATCGCGCTCGATCCATTGGACGTGCCGGCGCCGCCGTTCTTGCCGGAAGACCAGGTAGATTTCGCCCGAGTGATTCCATGGAAGACGGGTGTGCTGGAAGGGGTTGCCCGCCGCTTCTTCGCCGGTCCCGGCGACGCCGCGTTTACCTCCTTCTGCGAGGCCAATGCCTGGTGGCTGGAGGATTTCGCGCTCTTTATGGCGCTCAAGCAGCACCACGGCGAGGTCGTCTGGAGCCGCTGGGAGCCGGGCGCGCGGTCGCGCAACCCCCAGTCGCTCGCCGCGTGGCGCGAGCGGCTCGCGCCCGCCATCGCGGCGCACCGCTACTTCCAGTTCCTCTTCTTCCGGCAGTGGCGCGACCTGCGCGAGTACTGCCGTGCCCGCCAGATCCGCATCATGGGCGACCTGCCCATCTACGTGGCACACGATAGCGCCGATGTCTGGGCCAGGCCCGAGGCCTTCCAACTCGACGCCAACGGCGACCCCACGGTGGTGGCCGGCGTGCCGCCGGATTACTTCAGCGCCACCGGCCAGCGCTGGGGCAACCCGATCTATCGCTGGGAGACTGTGGCAGCGGAGGGCTACCGCTGGTGGCTGGACCGCTTCCGCGCCGTGCTGGCGCAGTTCGATCTCATCCGGCTGGATCATTTCCGCGGTTTCGAGGCATATTGGGAAGTGCCCGCATCGGAGCAGACCGCCGAACACGGACGCTGGGTCAAAGGTCCCGGTGCCGCGCTGTTTGAGGCGGTGCGGCAGGAACTCGGGGACCTGCCGTTCGTCGCCGAAAACCTCGGCGTGATCACGCCGGAGGTGGAAGCCATCCGCGCGCAGTTCGATCTGCCGGGCATGAGCATCCTCCAGTTCGCCTTCGGCGACGACCCGCAGGGGCCGAGTTTCCGGCCGCACAATTACCCGCGCAACCTGGCCGCTTACACCGGCACGCACGATTGCGATACCACCGCCGGCTGGTGGAACAGCCAGGGGCGCGGCGAAAGCACGCGAACGCCCGAAGCCATCGTGCGCGAGCGCGCCTTCACGCGCGACTACCTGAACACCGACGGGCGGGAAATCCATTGGGAGTTCATCCGCGCGCTGGAGGCATCCGTCGCCGATACCGTGCTGATCCCGCTGCAGGACGTGCTCGGTCTGGGCAGCGAAGGGCGCATGAACCAGCCCGCTACGCTGGGCGGCAACTGGCGCTGGCGCTACCGCGA
>JADGNT010000012.1 GCA_017883345.1 Candidatus Solibacter sp.
ATGGGAACGCCGGTCTCCACCACGCACGCCATCGCCGGCGCCATCGCGGGCGTGGGCAGCATCCAGCGCATGAAGGCCGTCCGCTGGGGCATCGCCACCAACATCGTGTGGGCGTGGGTGCTGACCATACCGGCCGCCGCGACTATTGCGTGGCTTTCGTACTTCGCGCTGCACTTCACCATAGTGAAATAGTGGCGTGGGAGCGGACGTGACACGGAGGAAGAATGCCCCCAGGAATGGGGACATGGCAGCCGGGACGGCTACGCTACGGGGTTACCTGCTCCATGACCCATTCGGCGGCCAGCGCGCTCTCTCCATAGGACCTCGGGAGGATGCCGCGTACGATGGCGCTGACAAAGTCCTCGACACACGGATAGTGCAGGTTTTCCGGGGCGGCAATGCGCTCGACGCCGCCGGGATGCACCAGTTCCGGACCGTTCAACGGCGACAAGTCGATCTCTCCATCGGTGCCGCGGACGCGGAATTCGTCGCGCACCACCCGCGAATGCCAGCGCACATCCACCACACCGCGCACGCCGCCTTCGTACTCGATCGTCACGGTGGCGTTGTCCTCCACTTCGAGCGGTTGCACCAGCGTACTCATGCGCCCGATCGCGTTGATGGGCTTGCCGAACAGATAGTTCATCAGATCGATGCGGTGCGACCCGGTATCGCGCAGCGGTCCTCCGCCGGACTGCTTCGGGTCGGCCAGCCAGGCGCGCGAGGTGCCAAGCGGGTTGAACCAATCGTGCGCGGTGGCTTCGGCGAACACCGGACGGCCGATCACGCCCGCCTCCATCAACTCGCGCGCGCGGTCCACCTTGGGGTACATGCGCCGGTAATAGGCGATGCCCAGGGTGCGGCGCGTATCTTCGGATGCCCGCTGCATGGCGAGCGCCTCGGCATAGTTCAGCGCCATGGGCTTTTCGCACAGCACGTGGCGCCCGGCGCGCAAGGCCTCGATGGTCTGCGCGGCGTGCATAAACACGGGCGTCGCGATATACACCGCCGTGGCGTCGCTCTCGGCCAGCGCGGAGGCGAGATCGCTCCACGACTTCACGCCATACGGCTCAGCCTTCGCCGGGTCGCGGGTCACGATTCCGGCCAGCCGGCTGCGAGACTCCGCCAAAATCGCGGGCAGTACCCGCTTGCGCGTAATATCGCCGACACCGACCACCAGCCAGGAGAGCATAGGCGTATGGTAACGTAGTGCGCCGTTTCAGAAGTGCGGTCCAGTATTTCGAGAAACGCTCCCTAACGGTCGCGGCATTGGCATTCTTGTAGCCACTTTCGAGGACATCCCAAACCATTGAAAAGGCGGGTCCGTCCACCAGCCGCACTGCCAAATTCCCGACGCAGTGGCCAATCCTTGCCACCTCCCGCCGGTTTGCCCTTTCCGGCGCTACGCTACCATCGTGCCGCGGCCCAGGATGCCGGCCGGGTCCATCCGCCGCTTGACGGCGCGCATCGCCTCCAGGTGTTCGGGCGCGTATTGTAGCGCCAGCAGGTGGGCCTTGCGCTTCCCTACCCCGTGCTCGGCCGCCACCGTGCCGCCCAGTTTCACGGCGTGGCGCGCGAATTCCGCCAGCAGCGCCGCCGCGTGCCGCGGGTTCGCCGGATCGCTGAACAGGTTCACGTGGACGTGCGCGTCGCCGATATGTCCGAAGATCACGTAGCGCCCCGGGAACTCCTCTTCCAGGCGTTGGCGGTAGTAGGCCAGCATCTCGCGATTGCGCGCCAACGGCACGGCGAAATCGGTATTCATCTTCATGGCGCCAGAGCGCCGCACCGCATCGTTGACCAGTTCGGGCAGGGTGTGGCGGAAGCGCCGGAAGCGCTCGCGATCGTTGGCCGTGGTAGCGAACCAGGAGTCTTCCACCAGGGCGCCGGTGCCCTCCAGGCGCTCCAGCCACAAGTCGATCTCCGGATCGTCCACCGACTCCATCTCCTGATCGAACAGGATGGCCGCGCGCGCTTCTCCCGGAATCTCCGGGAATCGGCTGCGCAACAGGTCGAGCGAGGGCTGGTCGAAATACTCCAGCATGCGCGCCGATGCCGTGGCGCGCCAGCGTTCCACCGCGGTCACCGCCGCATCGTCGCTAGGGAAAAACACCAGGCCCGCGAGCACTGCCTTGGGCGCCGGGCGCAGCCGCAGCGTGGCTTCCGTGATCACCCCCAGGGTGCCCTCCGAACCGATGAACAGATCCACCCAGTCCATGCCCGGGCGCAGCAGATAGCCGGCTGTGTTCTTGGTGACGGCCGGCAGCGGGATCGTGCCCGGGTCGAAATCAATTTTCTCGCCGCGCCCGATGTCGAGCCTGCGCCCGTCGGCCAGCACCACGCGCAGGCGCTCCACCCAGGCGCCGGTAGCGCCATAGCGGAAACTCCGCGACCCGCTGGCGTTGCAGGCGATGTTGCCGCCGATGGAAGCCCCGGTCTCGGTGGGGTCGGGCGGATAGAGTTGTCCCGACGCGAGCGCCGCCGCATGCACGTCGCGCAGCAGCACGCCGGCGCCGGCCACGGCATACCCGGGGTGGATGTCGAGGCGCGTGAACTTCTCTAGCGAGAGCACCCAGCCGCCGAACGGCACGCGGCCGCCCGCCACGCCGGTGCCCGCGCCCGATACGGTAACCGGAATCCCCGCCGCCGAGGCCGCGCGCAAAGCGGCGGCGACTGCCGCGTCATCCGCCGGCACAATCACCCGCTCGGCGTGCCCGCCCTTCAGCCCGGAAGCATCCTCCAGGTAGACGGACGGGACTGCGGGACAGGCGTCCTCGCCTGTCAGACTCCCGACAGGCAAGGATGCCTGTCCTACTAGACCTCCAGAATCACCGGCATGATCAGCGGACGCTTGGACGTCTGCTTGACGATGTGCCGCTTCAGGTCCGCGCGGATCTTCTCCTTCATGACTCCCCAATCCGTCTTCTCCTCGAGATTCGATCCTTCCAGCGTCTTAATGACGAGTTGCCGCGCCGCATCCAGGAACGCCGCCCCGTCATCCCCCACCTGGAAGCCGCGCATGACAATCTCCGGCGGGCTTTCGAGGCGCCCGGTACTCCGGTTGATGGCAATGATCGGCAGCACGATGCCGTCTTCCGACAGCAGGCGCCGGTCGCGGATCACCATATCCTGCACCACGTCGTCCACCGAACCCGAATCGATGCACACGTGCCCCACGGTGACCTTGCCCGCCCGGCGCGCGCCATGATGGTCGAACTCCAGGACGTCGCCCATGTCCATGATAAAGGTCTCTTCCAGCCCGGCGAAGCGCAGGTGCTCGGCTAACCTCGCGTGCTTGGAAAGCTGGCGGAACTCCCCGTGGATGGGCATGAAGTAGCGCGGCCGCACCAGGTTCAGTACCAACTTCATCTCTTCCACACTGCCGTGTCCGGAGACGTGGAGCGGAGGATTCATGGCGCCGTACAGGACGTCCGCCCCGCGGCGCGACATGTGGTCGATCATGCGAAAAATCGCCTTCTCGTTACCCGGGATGATGCGCGAGCTCAGCACCACCGTATCGCCCTTGTCCACCGAGATGTGCTTGTGGTTATCCACCGCCACGCGCGACAGCGCCGACATCGGCTCGCCCTGCGTGCCGGAAACCAGAATCGCCACCTTTTCCCGCGCCAGGCCCATCACATCCTGCGGGCGCAGCAGGATGCCGTCCGGAATGCTGAGCAGGCCGTGAGCATGGGCGATCTCCGTGACCGACACCATACTTCTGCCGACTATCGCCACCCGCCGGCCGTATTCCTCCGCCAGATCGAGCACCAGTTGGATGCGGTGAATCGAGGAGCTGAAGCAGGAAACGACGATCCGATTCTCGGAGCGGCTGAAGATCTCCTCCATGCGCGGCCTCACCGCGCGCTCGCTCTCGGTGTATCCCGGCCGGTCGGAATTCGTCGAATCGGAGAGCAGCAGCAGGACGCCGCGCTTGCCGTAATCGGCCAGCGTGTGCAGATCGAACAGCTCGTTGTCCGTCGGCGTGGGGTCCACTTTGAAATCGCCGGTGTGGATGATCACGCCGAGCGGCGTAGTGATGGCCAGAGCCACCGCGCTCACAATGGAGTGCGTGACGTGAATGAACTCGATCTTGAACGGGCCGATGCCGATGGCCTGCTTCGGCTTGACCTTGATCAGCCGCGGCTCCTGGTCCAGATCGTACTCTTCCAGGCGCCGCTCCACCAGAGCCAGCGTGAACGCCGTACCGTAGACAGGCACGTCGATCTCGGAGAGAAAATAGGGCACGGCTCCGATGTGGTCCTCGTGGCCGTGGGTCAGAATCACGGCTCGCACCTGCGCCTGATTTTCCTTGAGGAAAGTCAGGTCGGGCATCACCAGATCGACGCCGAGCAGCTCGGCATCGGGGAACATCATTCCGCAATCGACTACGATAATGTCTTCGCCGTAGCGGATGGCGGTCATGTTCATGCCGAACTCGCCCAGGCCGCCCAGGGGTATTACCTGCAACTTCAAATCAGTCATTCGTCTTCTTTCTTCTCTCTTGTAGCGCAGCCTTTCAGGCTGGGGTGCCCTCTGGGCCGCCCCCATTCGTGGGGGCATTCTTCTTGGCCCTAGCGATAACCAGCAGCCTGCAGCTCAAATAATTCAGCATAGCGCCCGCCCAGGCTGAGCAGTTGCTCATGCGTACCTTGCTCTTGTATCGACCCGTCCGCCAGCACCAGGATCCGGTCTGCCATGCGGACGGTGGAGAATCTGTGGGAAATCAGTATTGCCATGCGCGCTCGCGTCAGTTCGGAAAACCGCTGGAACACTTCGTACTCGGCGCGCGCGTCCAGCGTAGCGGTCGGCTCGTCCAGAATCAGCAACTGGGCGTCGCGCATGTAAGCCCGCGCGAGCGCGAACTTCTGCCACTCGCCCCCGGAAAGATCCACGCCGCCCTCGAAACGCCGGCCCACCATCTGATCGTACCCATTCGGCAAACGGTCGATCACGCTTTTTGCCAAGCTCTTCACCGCCGCGGATTCGACCCGGGGCCGGTCGTCAAGCGAGTCGACCTTGCCAAATCCAATGTTCTCACGAACAAGCAGGTCATAACGCATGTAATCTTGGAAGATCACGCCAATTTCGCGGCGCAGATCCTCCACGTCATACTCGCGCAGGTCGATCCCGTCCAGCAGAATCTGCCCTTCGGTGGGGTCGTAGAGCCGTGCGAGGAGCTTGACCAGGGTGGTTTTACCGGCTCCATTTTCACCGATTAATGCCAATTTTTCATTGGGATGCAAGAAAAAATTAATGTTTTGGACTACCATGCGGTCGCTGCCCGTATAGGCGAACGCCACGTTGCGGAATTCAAATCCCTGCCGGATCGGGCGGGGCGCCGGGATGGCGTTCGGCGCGGCGCCAATGGTGGGCTGCATGGCGAAAAACTCGAACAAGTCTTTCAAGAAGACCGCCTGCTCGGAAATGTCGTTGAAGCCGGCGAGAATCTTCTCGATGTAGGCTCGTGAGCGGTTGAACGCCCCCGTCAGGAAGGTAAAGCTGCCGAGCGAAACCGCGCCCGCCAGAGTTCGCGCGAGGACCACCACATAGGCCCCGTAATAGCCCCCGGTCGACGCCACGTTCAGGGCCGAACCCATGACTGCACGCCGCATCGCAATAGCCTTATTTTCCTTAAAGATCTCCGTCGATACCTCATCGTAATGTTTAGATAGGTACGAGCCCAGTCCAAAGATCTTAACTTCCTTGGCGCTCTGGGAGCTGGCGCCGAGCAGCCGCAGGTAATCCAACTTGCGGCGCTCCGGCGTACGTTTGTACAGGACGGAATACGCCAGGCTGGTAAAGTGCGTCTCTCCGAGGAAAGAGGGAATCACCGCCGCTGCCAGCAGCACCATCAGCCAGGGTGAAAACACGATCAGCCCGGTGGAGAGCGATGCCAGGGTCACGGCGTCCTGCCCGATGTTCAAGAGCGCCGCCAAGAGGCCCATCCGGCCGGTCGTCTGGCGACGGGCGCGATCCAGTTTGTCGTAAAATACCGGGTCTTCAAACGACGCCAGATCCAGCCGGGAGGCGTGTTCCATCAGGCGCACGCTGACCCGGTTGGTGAAGCGGTCGCCCAGCAGGCTGTCGCACAGTATATTCGCCCGTCCCAGAACATCGCTCGCGATGGCCAGCGCCAATTCCAGCGCCACCAGCTTCCAGATGCCCGCCAGATTGCCGCTGCGGCGCGTAATCCACGCCACCACGCCATCGATGATGAGCTTGGAGACCCAGAGCATGGCCAGCGGCAGCAGCGCCCGGAAGAGCCGGAAAACCGTGCTGGCCACCACCAGGGGCGGGCTGGTCTCCCACACCATCCTCAACAACGGCCGGATATACCGAAGCGATGCCAGACGCGCGCGCCAGGAGAGTTCCTGCGCGGGCCGCGGCGGCTTGGGTTTGTCCATGAGTGAATTCTAGCGTGGTTCCAGTGCGGCAAAACCCGCCTGAAATTGGGGTGTACCGCAAATTAGAAATGCTCACCCCGAAGGGTGAGCATTTTATCCCCTGTTCTACCAGGGTGATGTTCGATGGGAGAATCAGTCTCGACGGAATCGCAACCGCCAAAACTTTGTAGTTGAATCGTATTTCCTTACGGCTTTCCAGTCAAGCGAAAATCCGGCCGGTCCTTTTTTGGCCGTAACCTGCTCTTTTGGGCCAACTTGCGGCGACGTGGATTTTTCCACAGAAGGCGCAAAGCAGGCCAAAAAGTCCATTTTTCGCCTGAGGATTTCGCTCTAATACGAACAAAAACAGGGGTTTGTCGATCCGACTCCTCATCTTCCCAGATGCAGGGTGGTGAGCGCGTCGGCCTCTTCGCCCCGATTACCGCGCCGCAGGAAGGCCCGCCAGCCACCATATGCCAGCCCCGACACGATCATAAATCCGAGCAGTATCCCAATGAGAACGAAAGCGTTTATCACCAGGTTGCCGATGTTGTCTTTGTGGCTGGGAACCCATTGGTCCAGGGTCACCGAAGCCTGATATTTCACCTGCGAGAGCACCCGTTCGGCCGCGTCCGGGTCTGTGAAGGCCAGCACCACCGCCACGAGGGGACCGCTGCGTTTGACCAGATTGCCACCGGGTATTCCCCTGAAGTCGATTTCCTTCTGCATGGCGATCTGCGGGGTGGGGTAGCTGAAAATCACCAGCCCCACGTCCCCTTTCGGGCTGTGGAAAACTCCCATCTGGCCCTCGGCGCCATAGTGGAAGGCGGCCACCGACGGTGGAATTTCCGGGATAAATTTCGCCAGGCTGGCCGGTCCGGTAATGTAACGCTCGCTGTTGGCCACACGGTCCTGGGTAGGCAGGTTGCCTGGCAGGGACGGCAGTACGGTGGTATCCACGTTGCGCAGGCTATCGAACAGCGCGCTCAGTTCGGCGGCCTCCGGCTTGTGCCCGCTGAACGAAAGCAGGTAGTTGCCGTGAACCACCAGCAGCCCTTCCCCGCCATCCCCCGTCTCCGCGGCCAGCGGCGCCAGCTTGGAAGCGGTGGATTTCGCCGGCCGCTGCCAGTCGAACGCCGCCATGCAGCCGGTGGTGTCCTGCAGCCGGTAGCCGGTGACCGTGAAGTTCTGGTCGCCGTTCTCATAGCGGGCAGCCTCGGATTCCTTGAGCCCGTACTCATCCCAGATTGGCCGGTCGAAGAGGGTCGCCCGCATGGTGGCGGCACGCTTCCAAGCCCCGATATTTTCCGGCCAGATGGCGCCCAGGCACAGAACGGGCGCAAGTAGAGCGGCAAGCAAAAACTTCATCCCTCTATTAGACGCCATCCGCGCGGGTTCCGCCTCAGGTTCCTGTAGTAGGGCCGACGACGGTCAAATCCGTAGCCGCGAAATCGTTGCCGGTGGCCAGCAAGGGTTCGCCACGCATCGCGGCCAGAGCGTACACGGCGCAATCTCCGAAGTTGAGTTGCGCCCGGTGGCCCATGCCTTTGCCGAAGCGCGCAAAGGCGCCGACGGCGAACTTCGCCTGGGCCGCATCAAACACCGCCGTTTCGAATCCCAGTTCTTCGAGGAAGCCGTACAGCTTTTGCACGCCCAGTTGGCCCGAGCGCGCGCGTAGGACGATTCCCGCCTCCAGCAGGGACACCGACGAGATGGTGCGCGTCGCCGCCACCCGGATCGCGCCCATCAAAGCGTCTCGCGAGGGCTCATGCAACGCTATGGCAACAAGCGCCGACGTGTCGATCACCATTTAGCTGGGGAGCCCAAACTCATCGTAGCCGAGGATCTCGTCCGGGCTGCGCGGATCGAGGACGGGCAGAGCGTCGAATTCAGCTAGAATTGCGTCGAGCTTTTCTTGATTCCATGGCTTCGGCGCTTGCCGCACCTTATCTTCCAGCGCCTGGATTACCGCTTGAGTAATGGTGACGCCCAGTTGCTTGCTCACCTGTAGCGCCAAGCGGTGAGCCGCGGGATTCTTGACGTAGAGTGTACGAGCTCGCTTCACAATTCCATCATAAGGCAATCCCTGGGGATATACCAGCGAAAAATCGGCGGCGTCGGCGGCTCAGACCCGGGCGCCCGCCGAAATGGTCCGAAGGAGATCTGATTCTCGCGTTATTTGCCGCCGGTATAATAGAAAGCGGCTCGCCATGGTCTTTGAGAGTAGGCGGAGCTTCAGGATAACTGCATTCCGGAGATTCTTTTGGCAGTAAGTGTCTGCAAAGTTGTTTTCAAGAGGGGATGGTTTGTACCCCATACTGTTCGCCGCTACGTCTGGGAACTGTGCGCCAGATTTCAGAGCTACATGTCTGATAATGGCCAGTGGATCTGTTCGCATCATGACAACAAAGAGTCTCATCGTTGCCTGCGTGGCCGCATTGCCGGCCCTCGCGCAGACCTCGGGCCCGTTCCAGAGTTTCGCCATATACGTAGTCCACTCGGCCACGCGCCGCACTGCTCAGACACCGGAGACCGGCTTGGCGCCGGGGTCGCTATGCGATATCAACATCACCGGTCTGTATCAGCCGTCCGGCAGTCTGTTGCCGGATGACAAGGTGACGTTGCGGTTCCGCGCACCCGGTGCCGCGGCCGCTCGTGATATGACGATCCTTGCGTCGCAACCATCTTTTGGCGGATTCCCGGCTCAGTTCATCGCGCTGGTGCCGTCCGACACGCCTCTCGGCCAGGCCGATGTGCTGGCTGTAGCAGCCAGCGGTAAGAGTTTCTCCACGACTTTGTGGATCGCCGCCTCCGACTTCGGCATCTTTACCAAGGCCGCTGCGGGTTACGACGCTGCGGTGGCACAGGTCTGGAGCAATACTCCCCGCACGGTTGGTCTGACCACGCCCGTGCAGGCGGGCGACTGGGTGACGCTCTGGGGCACGGGCCTTGGGTCCACCGATTCCACAGTATTGGTGGACGTCGCCGGTATCGGCGTCGCCCCCTCGTATTCCGGTCCTGCGCCAGGTCTTCCCGGCGTGGACCAGATCAATTTCCAGTTCCCGGCGGGCGTCCCCGACGACTGCTATATCCCGCTCGCAGTCAAGGTGGATGGCCGCGCCGGAAATTCCCCAAGCATCGCTACGGCCAGCGCGCCAGGAGCCTGCCATCACCGCTTGGGCCTGTCGTCCGATTCGCTCGCCACGCTTGACCGGGGTGGCCCAGTGCCCTTGAGCCAGAGTTGGGTGCACAGCGACGTTATGCCGAATCTCAGCACTCCGGTCACCTACAGGCGCTTCGATACCATCAGCCTCGACTTCGTTCCGTACGATGCCGCTGGGGTGCAGGTGGTCACCGGCCTGCTGAGCAATAGAGTTTCCGGCTGCCAGTTGAACCTCGAAGGCGGCGCGATAGGTGGCATCTTCCTCAATGTGCCGCCCTTCGATGCCGGCACGCCCGTGGTCACCGGTCCCGGAGGCGTGCGCATCACGATGGACGGCGACTTTGGCCACTATTCCACCACTCCCTCGGACACGAGCTACCCGCTGGATTCCCTTCCACCTTCCTCCTTCGCACCGGGTGACTGGGCCGTGGAAGTGCCCGGCGGGAAAAACGTCGCCGCATTCCGCGCCGCCCTGCGCATTCCGCCGGCGCTGCGCTGGATAAACCGCGCCACCGTCTCGCCGGTCTCTCGTGCCAGCGACCTGACTCTGCAATGGGAGCCAACGGGCTACGCGGATCGGGAATGGATGCAGGGCAGCGTCGGTGTGGGCACGGGTTCGGTGATCTGCCAGGCGCCGGCGACGGCCGGCTCGATCACCATTCCCGCGTCACTCATCGCGCAATTGCCCGCCGTCACCAGCGCCACTCCCATGGTGGAACTCCTGCTGACTCCGGCCAATAGCAATCCAGTCGTCTACTCGGTGCCACTGGTCGGCGGCGGGGCGTTCCCTGGGATCGCTACGTGCAGCTATCTGGAAGCGGTGTCGGTCGAACTGAAATAGACGGCTGTTTAAAGGCCCCTCCTTCCACCCTGCACCATCGCCTCGCCCAGTAAGCCACGAGTAGGAACCGAACCACCACCCAGAATCGTCAAAGGCCACCCAATCGCTTGCGGCCAGTTCTCGATCTTCGCTGGTCTGCGATTTCGGTCAGCACAATGAAATGCCTTTCACGCTGTTGTTGGCATCCGAATTCAACCCTCCAATTCCCAGAGAACTGCGCCCTTCTTGTCGTAGACGGCCCTGCGTCCGCCGGCGAGTTCGACGATGTGGTTAGGCCCGATGGCGAGGCTGTTGTCGGAGGACTTGCGGGAGGTGGCGGGATCTTGCGGGCCGGTGAAGCCGAAACCGGGACCGTCGAAAGATGCAATCCGGGCGGCGGGCGGGCGCCCGGAGCGGTTTGTTCGATCAAGGTCACAACTGCAGGGAGACTCTTTTCCATAGCGCGTGCCGCTCCGATGGTGGCGCAGGCACCCGCGCAGACGCCCCCGGCGCCTGGGCGTAGGGGTGCGCCACCGGCCGCGGGCCGCGGCGGGGGCAGAGGCGCTTATCCACAACGGCCGCCCGCCGACCGGGCGTCGGTCGAGCGCGGGAAGGCAATGTACGGAGTGAATTGCGCTTTCTGTCACGGGTCGGACGCGCGAGGGGGCGAGGGCCGGCCCAACCTGCTGCGCGCCGAGCTCGTGCTGAACGATCGGAACGGAGAGTTGATCGCTCCGGTAGTGCAGAACGGGCGCGCGGACCGCGGCATGCCGGCAATGGCAGTCTCGATGCCGCGGATTGTGGATATCGCGGCGTTCGTGCACAGCTTCCGGGTGGGCGGCTACGATGTTTCGCGCATGCGGCCGCCGAGCATTGTGGTCGGCGACCCGAAGGCCGGCGAGGCGTACTTCAAGACGGCCCGCGCCGGGCGCGGCGGTTTCGGCGGGCCGGCGGCGGCGAGCAACGTGCCGCCGGCCACGGTCACGGTCACGCCGGCGTCGGGCCCGAAGGTGGAAGGGCGGCTGGTCCGGATCGACGATTTCATCGTCACCCTGACGCTGGCCGACGGGATGCCGCGCACCTTCCGGCGGGACGGCGAGACGCCGAAGGTGGCGATTCACGATCCGCTCCAGCCGCACAAAGACTTACTGCGGCGTTATTCGGACACGGACATTCATAACCTGACAGCCTATCTGGTGACGGTGAAATGACCAAGATCAAGAAGCTGGTCCTTAACGCCTCGTTGTGCCTGTTTCCCGCGCTCGGCGTGGGACAAACGCTCGATCCGTCGGCGATCCTCAAACCGCTATCGGAGAATTGGCCGACTTACTCGGGCGATTACTCGGGCATGCGTGACAGCAGATTGACGCAGATCGATCAATCCAATGTGAAGTATCTGGCGCTGGCCTGGACCACGCGGGTTACCGGCGGCGGCGGGCGCGACGGGCACACGCTCTGGCAATTACTTCTGGAAGATCAAGGGCGGGACGCACATCGGCAATCGCGAAACCCGGAAACCCGGGGAAACCCGGGGACAGACGGAACGTTCCCCGGTTCTGGCAATATCGCGAAAACGGATAACGTTCCGTCTGTCCCCGGGTTTTATACTGGGATCTGTGGGGAAGCGCATAGGAACGATGTTCGCGCTGGCGGCCTGCCTGGCATCCGGCGCGCTCGCACTCGATCCGCGCAAGAGCCTGACGCAGTATTCGCGCACGATATGGACGCAGGAGCGCGGGCTGCCGCACGACACGATCCGCGCCATCACGCAGACGAGGGACGGCTACCTCTGGCTGGGCACCGACGAGGGGCTGGCCCGATTCGACGGCTACGAGTTTGTGGTCTTCAACAAGGCCAACGGCGATCTGCCGGATAACTCGATCACCGCGCTGGCGGCGGCGAACGACGGCGGGTTGTGGATCGGCACCTCCAACGGCCTGACGCAGTATCGGGAGGGCCGATTCCAGACGTTCACGGTGAAACAGGGTCTGCCGGATGCGGCGATCACCGCGTTGCTGGCGGATCGGGAGGGCGCGCTGTGGGTGGTGGCGGGGATCTATCTGAGCCGTTACCAGGACGGCCAGTTCACGAATTTCAAACCCGACACCGATATCCCGGTGAGCTCGGCGCGGGCGGTGTGCGAGGACGCCAATCACGATCTGTGGGTGGCGGGCTTCAGCCGGGTGGTGCGACGGACGGGCGGGAAGTTCGTGACGGTGATGCAGGCTGAAGTACTGGATGGCATGGTGGTGCTCACCATGATGGCCGATCGCGACGGCAATATCTGGATCGCCGGAAACAAAGGGATCATCCGCCGGTCCGCGAGCGGTGTGATTCAGAAGTACGGCATGCGCGAGGGGCTGCCGGACCCGGTGGTGCGCGCCTTATGGGCGGATCGCGACGGCAATATCTGGGCAGGCACCAACAACGGGCTGGCGCGGCTCCAGGGCAACCGCTTCGTCACCTCGGGCCAGGACAATCCCGAGGACGGCGACGGGGTGCGCTGTCTGTTTGAGGATCGCGAAGGCGACCTTTGGATTGGGGCCAACGGTGGTCTCAGCCGGTGGCGCAACGACATCTTCATGGTGTATGGAAAGCCCGAAGGGTTGCCCAGCGACGCGCCCAATGCGGTGTTTCAGGACCGGGGCGGCCAGGTTTGGGTGGGCTTCAACGATCTCGGCATGATGCAGTTTTCCGGGTCCGCATCGCGCCGGTATACGGCTCGCGAAGGGCTGCCCGACAGCGAGATTTTTCAGATTCGGGAAGGTTTGAAGGGAGATCTGCTGATTGCCACGCGTTCCGGCCTAGCCCGCATGGAGGCGGGCAAATTCCGTACCTACCGCCCGCCGGACCCGCTGGCGCGAACGAGCGTTTTCGACGCCATCGAGGATGCGCGGGGCGCGCTCTGGCTGGCGACTCCGGGAGGACTGAGCGTAGTCCGCGGCAAACAGTTTCAGAACGTGGTCGCGGGCGGCCCGCTGCTGATCGATTTCGTGGTGACGTTGTCCGAGGGACGGGACGGCACGATCTGGGCGGGCACCTACGGGAAGGGCCTGTGGCGGGTGAAGGGGGATGAGCGCCGGCAATACACCACCGCCGACGGCCTTTCCAGCGATCAGATCCGATCAATCTACCAGGATGGGCAGGGCACGGTTTGGATCGGCACATTTGGCGGGGGGCTGAATGCCCTGCACGACGGCAGGTTCGTCCACTACGCGGCGCGGGACGGGCTGTTAAGCGACAACATCGGCAAGGTCTTCGACGACGGCGAATCGCTGTGGCTGAGCACTACCCGCGGCATCTGCCGGATCGCCAAAAGCCATCTCTTGGAGTTCAGCGCAAAGAAGCGATCCCGGCTGGAACCGCAAAACTACGGGGTGGAAGACGGGCTGCGCAGCGCGCAGTGCGCCCCGGCCTTTCCGACCGCGGGCGGCGGCATCCGCACCACCGACGGGCGACTCTGGTTTACCACTGGGCGCGGCCTGGCGGTGCTCAACCCGGGTGCGCGAAAACCGGTGGCGCTTTCCCCTGTAGCGCACCTGGTTCAAATGACGGCCAACGGCGATCCGGTGGATCTGAGTCGCGCGGCGCGCCTGGCTCCGGGGAACGAACGCCTGCAAATACGCTACACGGGCATCCACCTGAGCGCGCCGGAGCGGGTACAGTACTTTTACAGGCTGGATGGACTGGATACGGATTGGGTGGCGGCGAGCGGGCGGCGGGTGATCAATTTCAACAGTCTGCGCCACGGGCACTATCGATTCAACGTGCGTGCGGAACTGCCCGGCGGGGCAAGCAGCCAGCAATCCTACGAGTTCGAAATGCTCCCGCAGTTTTGGGAGACGGCGTGGTTTCGGGCCTTGTGCGTGGCGGCAGTGCTGGCGGGAGCGTGGGCGATTTATCAGCTTCGGCTGCGCCAGATCCGGTCGCGGTTTGGGCTGGTATTGGAAGAGCGCGCGCGGCTGGCGCGTGAGATCCACGACACGTTGGCGCAGGGCTTCGTCGGCATCTCCTCGCAGTTGGACGCGGTGGCCATGTGCATGCCGGAAGATGCCACGCCGGCGCGCTCCTACCTGGACATGGCACGGCGCATGGCGCGGCACAGCTTGACCGAGGCGCGGCGGAGCGTGATGGACTTGCGCGCGTCGGCGCTAGAGGGGCAGGATCTGGCGGCGGCGATCGAATCGGGCATGCGGTTGTGGACGGCGGGGTCGGGTGTGGAGGTGGCCGTGGAGGTCATGGGTCCGGGGGCGAAGTTGCCGGAGGAGATGGAGCAGCACCTGTTGCGTATCGCGCAGGAGGCCGTGACCAACGCGCTGAAGCACGCCGCGGCGAGCCGGATCGGGGTGAAGCTGCACCTGGAGGCGCGCCATCTCCACCTGCGGATTAGGGATAACGGCCGCGGATTCGATCAACGGGACGTGTTTTCTTCACGCGCCGGGCATTTCGGAGTGATCGGGATGCGCGAGCGCGCCGAGCGGCTGGGCGGCGAGCTCCGGTTGGCCAGTAACCCTGGGGAGGGAACGGAAGTCGAAGTAACTGTACCGTTACCATGAGCGAAAAAATTCGAATTCTTGTTGCCGAAGACCACCTGGTGGCGCGCGTGGGAGTGATCACAATCGTCAACATGCAGGAAGATATGACGGTGGTCGCCGAAGCCGCCAACGGTCATCAGGCGGTGGAGATGTTCCGCCTGCACCAGCCGGATGTGACGCTGCTCGATCTGCGCATGCCCGGGATGGGCGGTGTGGATGCGGCGCTCGTGATCCGGAGCGAGTTTCCCGGAGCGAGGATGATCGCGCTGACGACCTACGGGGGGGACGAGGACATCCGCCGCGCGCTGGCGGCGGGGGTGCAGGCGTACCTGACGAAAGACGTGCTGCACGACGAGCTGCTAAAGGCGATCCGCGCCGTAAATGCGGGACAGACCTACCTGCCGGCGGCGGTGGCGGCATCGCTAGCGGCGCAGTTGCCACGTCCGGACCTGAGCGCGCGCGAGGTGCAGGTTCTGGCGCAGATCGTGCGGGGGTTGGCGAACAAGCAGATCGCGTTCACGCTGAACATCGCCGAGCACACGGTAAAGAATCACGTAAAGAACATTTTGAGTAAGCTGGGAGTGCAGGATCGCACCCAGGCCGCGACGGCGGCGATCCAGCGCGGCATCATCCACCTGTAAACCCGGGGACAGACGGAACGTTTTCCAATTACCTGAGAGATTCCCAGCGGCCATGCACTATCTGATGTGGCACGATTAGCGAGAGTAGAGGCGTTAGAGACGCCGCACCACGTCACGCAACGCGGCAACGGGCGTCGCGTAGTATTTGAGACCGACAACGACCGGCTGGTGTATCTCGGGCTGCTGCAGCAACACGCGAAACTGCAACGGCTGGCGATCCTGGGATATTGCCTGATGCCGAATCACGTGCACCTGATCGTGGTGCCGCAGAGGGCAGATGCGCTGCGGACCGCTCTGCGTAACGCCCACGGCCGGTATGCCGCGTATCTCAACGCCCGGCAGGCGACCTCGGGACACGTCTGGCAGGGCCGGTACTATTCGTGCCCGATGGACGAGGACCATCTGTGGACCGCCTTGCGCTATGCCGAACGGAATCCCGTACGGGCCGGGATGGTGCGGGATGCGGCGGAGTTTCCCTGGTCGAGCGCGCGCATTCACGTGGGCGGCGGCTGGGACGGGCTGATCGACCCCGGCCCGTG
Organism: Candidatus Solibacter sp.; assembly: GCA_017883345.1. Taxonomy (GTDB): domain Bacteria; phylum Acidobacteriota; class Terriglobia; order Bryobacterales; family Bryobacteraceae; genus Solibacter. The sequence goes on from JADGNT010000012.1 coordinate 16,085, forward strand.
GTCGGCGCGCTGGACGCTCGACGAGTGGCGTGAATTCCTGGCGGCCACGGAGTTCGAACGGGAGAGTGAGGCAATCCGGCGTAGCACGCACAGCGGCCGCCCGCTGGGCTCCGCGCACTTTGTGGAGCGTCTGGAAACGGAGATGGCACGGCCGCTGGTGGCGCGTCACGGGGGGAGACCGAAGAAGCAGGAAGCGTCTCGAGAACCGGCGCAGAGCTTGCTGGCAGCGGTGTGACCGCGGGCAAAACTGGAAAACGTTCCGTCTGTCCCCGGGTTTGTCCCCGGGTTTGCATAGCTCGAAAGGGCTAGCGGTAGATGCTCCCTGAACGTCATCCCAACAGTTGCGTGCTTCGGATATCATTAAAGACAGCCCACCACTCTGGCGCCTATGTGGATTGTCCGACTAGCTTTACGACGGCCCTATACCTTTGTCGTGGTTTCCGTCCTCATCGCCATCCTTGGCGTCGCCGCCATCATCACGATGCCGGTCGATATCTTTCCCTATATCGATATCCCTGTGGTCAGCGTCATCTGGTCCTACAACGGCCTGTCCCCCGAAGAGATGGAAAAGCGCATGGTCACCATCTTCGAGCGGGCCATGACCACTACCGTTAACGATATCGAGCACATCGAGTCGCAGTCCTACAGCGGGGTCTCCGTGACCCGCGTCTACTTCCAGCCCAACGCCAAAGTCGAACTCGCGCTCTCGCAGATCACCGCCATCGCTCAGACCCTGCTCCGCCCCTTCCCGCCCGGGACCACACCACCGAGCATCGTCAAGTACGACGCTTCCAGCGTGCCCATCATCCAACTCGGCCTGCAGAGCGAAACCATGAGCGAACAGGAGCTGTTCGACATGGGTCAGAACTTCATCCGCACCCAGCTCGCCACCATTCAGGGCGCGTCCGTGCCGCTACCCTACGGCGGCAAGTT
>JADGNT010000366.1 GCA_017883345.1 Candidatus Solibacter sp.
CCCACATTCTCGGTCCACTTGCCGATCTTCATGCCGATCAGGTTGGTGCCGAGGGCGACCCAGATGGCGACCAGCGATATGGCGAGCAGGAATACGCGGTTGTCCGCCAGGTAGGCGTACGAGGGCCCCAGGGCGTAAACGCCGGCGCTCATGTAGAACATGGCCGCGCTGGGGAACCAGAAGGCAATGCTGATCCAGTAGACGATGAAACAGAGGAAGCCGTGCCAGCGGCCGAAATCGTTGCGCGTCCAGAGATACAGGCCGCCGGCGCCGGGATACTTCACGGAGAGCACAGCCACGGCGATGGCCAGCGGCACCATGAAGAGCACGGCGGCCAGCAGCCACAGGGTGACGGACCCGGGCCCCGCGTGGGCCGCCGCCGGAATCCAGCGCGTGCCCACGATGCAGGTGATGGCGAAGAACGTGATGTCGCGCAGGCCGAGCTCGCGCTTCAGTTGCGGGGCATTGTCATCCATTCCGCGTCATCCATGCAGGCGCCCGATCTCGGCGTGGAGTTCGATCGCGATGCGGCGCAGTCCCTCGCGCAGGAACTCCGGTTTTCCGCCCAGCCAGACGCGGATATAGCCTTCCAGGCCGAGGTGCGCGCCGGGAACAATCAGCACGCTCTGGTTGACGCGGATGCGCTCGCAGAGTTCGAAGCTCGGGGTCGGCGATTGATAGCGCATCAGGCACAGAGCGCCCGCCTGGGGTTCGCGAAAGGTCAGAAAGCCGGCGAAACTGGCGGCCCACTCGCGCATGATGGGCAGGTTGTGTTGCAGAATGGCGCGAGTGCGCGCGTAGAGCTTCTCGCGGTTTTCCGGGCGCACGGCGACGCGCGCCACGGCGTCGGAGATTTTATTGGGACCGATGGTGATGTAATCGTGCTGGCTCCAGCACTCGGCGACGACGTCCGCGGGGGCCACGATCCAGCCGATGCGCACCCCGGGGATGCCGTAGGCCTTGGAAAGTCCGCTGGTGACGATCACGCGATCGCTCATCCCCCAGAAGCTCGGCGTGCGCGGGCGCGCGATTTCGGCGCCAAGATAGACTTCGTCGGCGAGCAGCCAGGCGCCGACCTGCTCGCAGCGGCGCACCATGCGCTGCATGGCCTCTAGCGTGAGCACGCTGCCCGAGGGGTTGTTGGGATTGGAGACGTAGACGAGGCGCGTTTTAGGATTGACGGCGCGCTCGAACTCTTCCCAATCGGGCTCCCAGTCCTGGTCGATGCGCAGAGAGAAGTGATTCACCCTGGCGCCGAGACTCCTGGGCACGCCGCCGTACTGCATGTAGTTGGGGACTTCGAAGGCCACCTCATCGCCTTCGCGCAGGAGGGCCAGGGCCAGCAGATAATTGGCTTCGGAGGTGCCGTTGGTGACTTCCACGCGATCGAGCGACGCGCCCGGGTAAATGCGCGTCAATTCCTCGCGGAGGGCAACGGTGCCGTTGGATTGGCTGTAGCCCAGCGGCATGTCGAGGAGCCCAGCGAGATCGAGCCCCATCTCGCCGAGTTCGCGCAAGGTCACGGGGCGGACGCCGCTTTCGCTGAGGTCCATTTCGACGACGTTCTCCCACGTCGACTGCATGCGCTCCATTTCGAATTGTTCGATTTTCAAAGTGCCCCCAGGTAACAGAATTCGGCGATGTACAGGTCTTCGACGCCGAGCCCGGTGAAATCCGCCACGGTGATGCCCTCGGGATCGATGGCGACGGGCACATCGCAGTACTCGCCAATCTCTAAGGCGCGGTCCGATTGATCCAGCGCGTGTTGCAGTTCACCCAGCTTCTCACATTGACGCCACGAATCGACCAGCAGGAGCGAAGCGCGGCGCAGGATATCCGGGTCCAGTTCCTGCTTGCCAGGGGAGTCCGCGCCCACGGCGGAGATGTGGGTGCGGGGCTGAAGATCGGCGGCACGCAGCAGGGGGAGGCGGGATGCCGTGACGGTGACGATGAGGCGCGCCGCCCTGGCGACATCCGCGGGCGAAGGGGCGAGCGCGATTTCGATTTGCGGAAGCGCGGCAAGAAGATCGGCGCGGCACTCGGCGGCGCGTTGGGGATTGCGGCCCCAGATGCAAATTTGGCGGAGGTCGAGGATTTCGGCGTGCATGCGGGCCTGCAAGCGCGCTTGTATGCCGGTGCCGAGGATGCCGAGGACGCGGTCGCGGCGGCCGAGTTCGCGCGCCACCAGAGCGGCCACGGCGGCGGTGCGCACGTCGGTGAGATGCCCGGCGTCGGCCAGGAAGGCCACGGGTTCGCCGGTTTCCGCCGAGGAGAGGAGCATCATGCCGTTGCCCACCGGCAGGCCGCGCGCGAGGTTGCCGGGAAAGGTGGCGGCGATCTTGAGCGCGAAATATTTTCCGCCGCGGCGATAGCTGGATTTGATGTGGACCTCGGCGTTAACGGGGGCGATCTGGAGGTGCATGGGCATCGGCATGTCGCATTCGCCGCGGGAAAAAGCGGTGACGGCATCGCGCATGCGGGCGATGATCTCTCCGTACGCGAGGACGCGCCGGATCTCCGGGAGTTCGAGAATGCGCATTAAGGAAAGACTAGCAGACCGAAACGGGGATGCGCTTCAACGCAGAGCGACTAGGCGGGGCGGCGGCCCGGGTCAATTGAGGGAGGAAACAAGGGTGCACGCGAGGGAGTTTTGGAGAGGGAAGCGATCGATTTGACGCGGAGACGCTGAGGCGCGGAGAAAGACGCGGAGAAGAGCACGGACAAGCTGGAGGGAGGGAGGGAGCAGGATTCACGCGTTGGCGCGGGTCGCACGCGGAGGGAGCGGAGAACGCGGAGGGAAAAAACGGAGAGCGTGGAAGCGGAGGAAAACAGCGGGCCAGGGGGGGGGATAATCGGAGGGATGACGCGAGCTTTGGTGGTCTCATTTCTGATAGTGGTTTGTTGTGTCCCGGTGGGGGCGCAGCAAGAGGCGCAGCGAACGATTCTGGCGGTGGGGGCGCATGCGGCCGATATGGAGCTGACGGCCGGCGCGATCCTGGCGCATCACAGGAGACTGGGCGACCGCGTGGTGATTCTGCATCTGACGCTGGGGGAGGGCGGGAATCCGAAGATGGCTCCGGCGGAGCTGCTGGGCAAGCTCACCGCGGAGTTGGGCGGGCGGTTGACGGACCCGTTGAAGACGACCGTGGTGCAGGATCAGCGCTGCATGACCACGTGGGTGGTACAGAAGAACGCCTGAGTCCGATTACTTCAACACCACGATGAAGCCGTCGGCGACGCCGCCGGCGAAGCCGGCGCCGCTGGGCGTACCGACGTCAATCGGCATACCGACGTTGCCGTAGCCTCCCACGTAGATGCTGCCATCCGAACCGAGCACCAGGGCGCTGCCGACATACGTGCCGGTGGCGCCGAGGTAGGTGCAGAAGAGAAGACCGGCGCGGCCCGGCGTTCCGGGCTTGATGGCTGCGACGAAGACATCGATGCCGCCGCCCCATCCGGGATAGGGAGCGCCCACGGTGAAGAGATCCGGGGACAGGGTGTAGCCGGTGAAGTAGATGTTGCCGGCGCCATCGGGTTTGACGTCGTAGGCGACTTCGCCCTGGGTGCCGCCGAAGTAGGTGGAGTAGACCAGGAAGTGCGCCGGATCATTGGGATTGACTACGGAGACAAACACGTCGGTGTTGCCGGCGGGGTTGCGCTGCACGGCATCGGAAGTGACCGGGAAATCGTCGGAGAGGGTGTAGCCGGTGAGGATGACGTTGTTATTGGCGTCGAGAGAGATCTTGCGGACCTCGTCCACATCGGCTGGATGGTTTTGATCGGAGCCGCCGAAATAGGTGGAGTAGACGAGCGAAGCTTCGCCGGATTGGGTCATGTCCATCATGCCGACGACGATACCGACCCCGCCTTGCAGATTCTGGCGATAGGAGGGGCCTTCCAGCGGGAAATCGGTGGAAGTGGTGGTGATGCCGAAGTAGACCTTGCCGTTGGTGCCGACGGCGATGGAGCGGCCTTCATCGGTCAGTCCGCCACCCAGATAGGTGGAGTAGACGAGGGAAGTGCTATTGCGATCGAGCTTGGTGAGAAAGGCGTCCTGGCTGCCGAAGAGCGCCTGGGCGTAGCCGCTGGTGGTGAGCGGGAAGTCGGTGGCCTTGGTGGTGCCGATGAGGTAGATGAAGCCGGCGGGGTCGAGCGCCATGCCGTTGATGGAGCTAGGCCCATCGGTGCCCCCGAGGTGGGTGGAGTAGGTCAGGGAATCGCCGCCGTAGAGGCTGGGGTCGATGGTCGCGAGAAAGCCGGACACGACGGTGGCGGCGCCGGTACTTTGAAACGAGTTGCCGGCCATCGGGAAATTGGTGGAGGTGGTGGATCCGGCGAGGTAGGCGACACCCTTGGAATCCACTTCCAGGGCCAAGGCAATATCGAGGCCAGATCCGCCGAGGTAGGAGAAATACTTAATTGCGAAGTTGCCGTTGGCGGTGGTGTCGACGATGGCCAGGAAGATATCGGTCAGGCCGGCATTGAAATTGTTGTAGGCGCCGTCGATGTACTGCATTTCGCCGGTAGGGGTGGAGCCGGTGATGTAGAGCAGGCCGTTGGGCCCCATCTTCATGGCGGTGACGCGATCTGCGCCGGAACTGCCCATGTAGGCGCAGTAGATCAGGATGGGGTCGATGACCAGCGGGCGGGTGCGGTCGTAGCGGCCGAGCCGGAAGCCGACCTGGTTACGGGCCAGCAGGGTGTAGCGGCCCTTGATCGGGCGGTTGTCCTGGTAGATCACGGGCGCCTTCTGGAGCACCTGCGCGCCGCCAGAATCGAGCGCGAGATCGCCGCCGGGCGTAAGGCTGACCTGCACGTCGCCGTGGAAGTCGAGGCGGATGGCGTCGGGGTTGGCGCCGGGAGCGAGGACGAAATCGTATTCGAGCTGATTCTGGTTGCCGTAGTAGACCACGTCGATGCCGGGATAGACGCTCTGGTAGCGCACGCGGGCGTAGTTGGCGATGCCGGTGTGCCACTGGCTGCGCGCGCCCACCATATAGTTCGTGGTGGCCGGCCACTGGTCGAGCGGTTGGATGACGGGCGAGGGGCTGGCGTGGACGAGGCCGATTTCGACGCGGCTGGGGCCCACGAGGAACGCCGGGCCGTGCGCGGTCAACTGGAGGGTGGCGCCAGCGGAGCGCGCCGTGAAACGCACGGAGGCGTCCCGCTGACCGCGGTTCTCCTCGAAGCGCAGGGGCAGGCGCGCCATCGCCGCCTTGGCCTGCGCAATGGCGGGCTCTGGGGGCGCGGCGGCGAACAGGGTACCGGCGCACACGAATGACAAAAGTCCAAACAGACGATGCATACGAACTACTATTAAAACATGTACAGGCGGATTGTCGAAATGGGCGAAAACTTCACAGGCGTGAAAAATCAGAAACTTACGCGGCTGGCGGTCGGGCTGGCGGCGGTAGTCGTCGTGGTGGCGGCGGAGCTGGCGCTGGTCCAGCCGCGGGAACTGACGGCGCAACTGGCCGGCAAGGGGGCGCGTCCGGCGGTATTCATGGTCGGCCCCAATGTGTTGTACCGCAGCAACCACATACCGGGATCGGTGTATGCCGGACCGGGACAGAGCGAGGCTGGTCGGGCCATGCTGAAGGCGGAGGCGGGCAAGCTGCCGCGCGATCGCGAGGTGGTGGTCTATTGCGGCTGCTGCCCGTGGGACCGGTGCCCGAACGTCAAGCCGGCGGTCGATTTGCTGAATCAGATGGGGTTTGCGAAGGTGAAGGTGCTGTATCTGGAGACGGGCTTCAAGGTGGACTGGCTGGATAAAGGGTACGCCGCGGAGGCG
>JADGNT010000367.1 GCA_017883345.1 Candidatus Solibacter sp.
GCCTGGCCTTCGGCCCTGACGTGAAGGGCCTCGGCCTGATCGGCGGGCTCGACTTCGTCGGCTTCGCCAACGTCGGCCTTGCGCCCGACCCGCGCTATGCGCCAACGATCCCCTTCGTGCTCTTCGCCGCGTCGATTGCCTGCATCAGAATACCATCCACGAGAGTGAGCCGCCCTTCGCCCGCCGGGCGCCAGCCGCGCACGAAATCCTCATACGAGAGTGAGGGGTGAAACTGAACCACACGGAGCCTGGACCGGGCTGTCTCCCGGTCGTTAGAGCCCACCAGCGCGAACCCGAGACGTTTTGCCAGCCAAGTCTTACCTGTGCCCGGAGGGCCCTGGAGAACGAGGTTTTTCTTGGAGCGCCAGCGCTTGAGGATTCCTTCAAGTTCCTCGCATGTGAGAAAAGAACCCTCATTGGTGATGTTGTCTACCGTGTACGTCGGCTCCTCTTCTTCGGGCTCGACGATTTCGTGCTCTTCGACCTCCAGGGGTTCACCGGAGAGGCAGCCCCGACCACGGCACCGTACTTCTCGACCCAGTAGGGTTGCGCTAAAAACCACGCGTAGTCCTGGGCCTTTCCCCTGAACGTAAAGTCGACCAAGCGGCGCGCAGCTTCGGTCTCAAGATCGGCTTCGACGATTGTTGTTCTGTACCGGTAGGCGTAGAAGTACCAGTCGCGCGGTTCGAAGGGCGGATCCCACGCGACCTTCACGGTCCGCCCGTCGTTGAGATTCTCGATGACTGTACCGGTCGCCTTGATCCGCATACCCGAGACAGGCTTTCCGCCGACGTTAAAGGGCAGACCACGCTTCTGCTCGACCCTCTTCCTGATCGCAATTCGGTCACCGGGCTTCACACAGCGGACGAGAGGGGAAAACTTTTCCTCGGAGTATCCGTTCTCCCATACCCCCTCAGCGAAAAAGCGAGGCATCTGATCGTCGGTCCCGGGCCAGATAGCGGCGACGAACCAGTACGATACTCCGTCCTCAGCGTCGTTGTCTTCGATTTCAGGGGCGGGTACATCCTGCTCGTCCCTTGACGCGCCCGGACGGTTAGCGTCGCGGATGCGGACGTAAAGCACCCAGGTCTCTTCAGGAGTGAGTCGCGCGGCGCGGCCTTCGGGTGTCAGACCCCACAGCCCGCGCTTCGGCTTGCTGACCAAGCCAGCCTTAGCCAGATAGAACCGCGCCCAATGGACGTCGTTTTCAAAAATTGATTGCTTTCCATTTACAATAAGCCGCGTCAGGTCTTCTGGCGGGACGGCCATCCTTGCCATGATCCAGGCACGAACTTCGGCTGGACGCATGGGTGTCGGGTCCACGGAGCGAAGCGCATCTAGAAGCAGCGGGAAATACTTGGTGAATCGATTACTCTTCGGCTCGTCCATCTCAAGCTAGCCTTTTCTTCAAAGCTCCCAAACTATAAGTTTGGATCTGGGACGTTCCGATCTTAATACAAATGTGAGCTTTCAGGAACCGATCCCGTGCCGTTTCCGGTATCGATCGAGAACCGACTCCCGCAGTCGCGCCGACAAGTAGAAGCCGCTAGCTTCCAGACGTGCCAGGGTCACCGGCAAATCCGAAAGTACGCCAAGGACGTCGGCTCGTTCCAGGAGACCCAGTGTGCCGGTAACCGGCAACCCAAGACCGAGCGCGAGTGACCGGCCGTCGGCTTCATCCATTAGCAGAAGATCCGCCTTCAACTCCATCGCAAGCCGAATGGCGTCTCGTTCACCGGCATCTAACTGATCTAAAATGTCGAGGCTGGCATCGCCCGGCAACGGGTCACGAGCACAGCGCACTTGCAGCCAGTCAGGCGCGCTCTGTAGCCAGGTCTTCACCGCGGAGGGAGTCGATTCCGCCTGCAATTCGCTCCACACCGTCAGCGGAACGACTACCGCGCCGTACACCTTCCGCAGGAGGTCCACCTTGCCGATTGCGATCAAATGCCGTAGCGGCGTTGTGTCTGAGACGACGATCATCGATCATCCGCGTTTGCGCGGTTCCCGCGGATCGGCCGCTTCGTGGAGCGCCGCCTCGCGGTCCAGCTCGGATGGATCAAAATCGAAAACCGCAATGCCATGCCGGCCCAGAAACTCCTGCGCCTCCCAGCGGGTCGCGAATTCGAGCAGCCTCCGGACTTGGGCCAGATTGAGCAGTCCCTGCCGGTAGCCATCGAGAGCCATGTTCTCCCGGAGATGCCGCGACAAATCGCCCCATCGCCCCTCCAGGACGTTGCGGACGTCGTCGGGCACTTCAATGGACAGAGACATCGGCTTCTCCTCGTTCCTATTATGCAACGTCTCTCCGCCGCCTTACCCGCTCGGATTGACAGGCGGACCCAGAGGGTACCCCGGCCTGTCCCACTACCCGCCGATGGAATACATGGGCCGCGGCGGCGCCACGAATTTCGCCGAGTTGATCTCGTGGCCTTGCCACTTGCCGGCGACGTTGCGGCGCACCAGCGCGGCGATTTCCTCGTCCGGCGCCCCGGAGCGCATCAGCGTCTTCACGTCGTCTTCCTCGATGGCAAACAGGCAGTAGCGCAAATGTCCATCCGCCGTCAGCCGCAGGCGATTGCAGTTCAAACAGAACGGCCGGCTCACCGACGCGATGAAGCCCACCATCCCGCCGCCGTCCGCATAAACGTACTCCGAAGCGGGCGCGCGCGGATCGGGATCCGGCACCGGCGCGAGCGGCGAGATCTCGCGCGACAACAGCGCGATCATGTCTTCCGCCAGCAGCACCTTGCCGCGGTCCCACAGATTCTGCGCGTCCAGCGGCATGAACTCGATGTAGCGCACCTCGAAGCCGTTCTCGCGCGCATACCGCGCCAGCGGCACGATGTCCGCCTCCACCAGGTTCTTCACTGCCACCGCGTTCAGCTTGATCCGGGTGAACCCGATTCGTTTGGCCAGTGCCAACCCGCGCAACACCCGCCCCAGGTCGTCGCGGCGCGTGATCTGCTCGAAGCGCGCGCGATCCAGCGTGTCGATGTGCACGTTGAGCCGCCGCAGACCGGCATCGTACAGCGGCTGCGCGAACTCCTCCAGCAGCACGCCGTTGGTGGTCAGCGCCAGGTCCTCAATCCCCGGAATCGCCGCCAGCCGCCGGATCAAGACCGGCAAATCGCGCCGCACCAGCGGCTCCCCGCCGGTCACCCGCAGCTTGCGGATTCCCATCCCCACGGCCACCCGCACGAACCGTTCGATCTCTTCGAAGTCCAGAATCTCGCTACGGTCGACGAACTGCACGCCGGTCTCCGGCATGCAGTAGAAGCACCGGATATTGCACCGGTCCGTGACGCTGATGCGCAGGTTGTCGTGAACCCGCCCGAAGGAATCCACCAGTGGAGCGGCCTTCATCATTTGGCGTTTATCATTTCACGGCGAACATGCGCTCCAGCGGCCCGAGCGCCCGCCGCATCACGTCGGCGGGCAGTTCCACCCGCGGTTCCAGATTGCGCAGGCAGTCGCGCAGTTTCTCCAGCGTATTGAGTCTCATGTACGGGCACTCGCTGCAATTGCAGTTTTCGTTGGCCACGTAGTAAAACTGTTTCTCCGGCGCCAGCTTCTTCAGCGAGTGATTGACGCCGCTCTCCGTCATCACGATGAACTCCGGCGCGTCGCTCGCCACGCACCACTCAATCAGCGCCGACGTCGACCCGATGAAGTCCGCCATCGCCAGCACCGATTCGGGACATTCCGGATGCGCCACCACCTTGGCTCGCGGATGTTCCGCCTTCGCCTCCGCCACCCGCCGCGCCGGGAACGTGGCATGCACGATGCAGGTGCCCTGCCAGATCTTCATGTTCTCCCGCCCGGTTTGCTTCTTCACGTAATTGCCCAGATTGCTGTCCGGCAGGAACAGCACCGGCTGATCGGCCGGAATCGAGTTCACGATCTGCACCGCATTGCGCGACGTGCAGAGAATGTCGCTCTCCGCCTTCACCTCGATCGACGTATTGATGTAGCTGACGATGGCGTACTCCGGATGCAGCCGCCGGAACTCGCGCACCGGCGCCACCGGGCAGCTCTCCACCAGGCTGCAGCTCGCCTCGCGATCCGGCACCACCACCATCCGTCCCGGGTTCAGCACCTTGGCCGTTTCCGCCATGAACCAGACCCCGCAGAACGCGATCACATCGCCCGAGAACTCGCGCGCCTTGCGCGCCAGTTCCAGGCTGTCGCCGACCACGTCGGCCAGGTCCTGAATCTCCGATTCCTGGTAATGATGCGCCAGCAGAATCGCCCGGCGCTCTTGCTTCAATTCCAGAATCTCGTCCGCGATCGTAATAGTTGACAACATGGAGGTCGGCCAAAAATCAGACAGGTGCCCTACCTCCAGTCTACCAACCCCTCAACACCAGCGCTCGCTGCGGCACGCCCCGCGACGATTCACCGTAGCGTAGCCTTTTAGGCTGCCATGCCCCCATTCGTGGGGGCATTCTTCCTCCGCGCCGCCGCGTTATTGCGCCGCGGAGATCGTCCGCGCTGCGGTTGTTCGCCCCGCGCAAGCGCCCAGTCCATAATGGAAGCGTGCAGGTCCTCCTGGTCTCCACCTACGAAATGGGCCGCCAGCCCTTCGGCCTCGCCTCTCCGGCCGCCTGGCTGCGCGCTGCAGGCCACGACGTCACCCAGGCCGACGTCTCCTGCACCCCCATGCCCAGCCACGCCGTGGAGACCGCCGGCCTGATCGCCTTCTTCCTCCCCATGCACACCGCCACCAAGCTCTTCCTCCGCCTGGTGGACCGCATACGCACAGTCAACCCCCGCGCTCACCTCTGCGCCTACGGCCTCTACGCCCCCCTCAACGAGCGCCTCCTCCGCGGCGCCGGCGTCGCCACCATCCTCGGCGGCGAATTCGAATCCGGACTCCGCGACCTCGCCCGCCACCTCTCCGAAAACACCCCCGGTCCCACCGCCACGCCCGTCCCGAGACTCCCCGTCATCTCCACCGATCGCCAGCAGTTCCTGGTCCCCGACCGCAAGGGACTGCCCCCCCTCGGCGCCTACGCCCAACTCGTCGTCAAGGACGGTACCCGCCGCGTCGGCTACACCGAAGCCTCTCGCGGCTGCAAGCACCTCTGCCGCCACTGCCCCGTAGTCCCTGTCTACCGTGGCCTCTTCCGCATCGTGCAGTCCGATATCGTCCTGGAGGACATCCGCCGCCAGGTCGCCGCCGGCGCCGCCCACATCACCTTCGGCGACCCCGATTTCTTCAACGGCCCCGGCCACGCCATCCCCATCGTCGAAGCCCTCCACCAGGAGTGGCCCTGGCTCAGCTACGACGTCACCATCAAGGTCGAGCACCTCCTCCAGCACCGCGACCTCCTCCCCATCCTCAAGCGCACCAACTGCGCCTTCGTCACCAGCGCCATCGAATCGCTCGACGACACGGTCCTCGCCAGGCTCGACAAAGGCCATACCCGCGCCGATTTCCTCGAAACCGTCGCCCTCACCCGCGCCATCGGCCTCCCGCTCGCCCCCACCTTCATCCCGTTCCACCCCTGGACGACGATCGAGAGCTATCGCAAATTCCTGCGCACCTTGGTGGAACTCGACCTCAGCACGCAGATCACTCCCATCCAACTGGCCATCCGCCTGCTGATCCCGGAAGGCTCGCTGCTGCTGGAACTCCCGGAAATTCGCAAACTGGTGGGCCTGTTCGATCCGCGCGCGCTCTACTACCCCTGGCACAATCCCGACCCAGCCCTGGACGCCCTCGGTTCCACGATTCAGGAGACCATCAAGCGCGAAGAAAAGCGCCGCACCCCGCGCGCCGA
>JADGNT010000368.1 GCA_017883345.1 Candidatus Solibacter sp.
ATCAACGAGCTGGCGCGGGAGTTGGAAGTCAAGGCTCACGAAATACTGGAGCGGCTCCCCGAATTGGGCGTCTCGGAAAAAAAGACGCACTCCAGCTCAATCGATGAAGACGTAGCCATCAAGCTCCGTCAGTTCTACGGACAGGACATCCCGGACTACGTGCACGATCCCAACGCGGACGACTCCGCGAGCGATGGGCACGAGGAAGCGCATGGCGAGGAAGGCCACGAGGCCCCGCCCGCCACTTCGGGCGTTGCGGTAGCGCCAATGCCCCCGGCGCCTGTACGGCCGCCGGCCGCCGAAAGCGCCCCTGTCCCGCAAGAAGAGAAGCCGGCCGCCGAAGAGGCGCCGCGTCCCGTGGCGCCGATCCGCCCACCGCTGGCTGGCCGCCCGATTCATCCGCCGGTCGGAGCGCATCCGCCGGCCAGGCCGCCCGAGCAGCATGTCCCGCGCGCCGCACCCGCGCCGCCCGCGCCGCATGCCCCGCGTCCCACACGGGCGGCGCCCGCCCAGCCCGTGGCCACCGCGCCGCACGTTACGCCACCGCCACCCGCCCCGCAGGCTCCGCCGGCAGCCGTGTTTGCCCCCGGCCGTCCGAGTATGCCGGCCGCCAAGCCGCTGCCCACCGCGCCGCGGCCCGGCCAGGTACTCTCCGGACCGCGACAGCCATTCCCCACGGCGCCCGCGCCCGGATCGCCGCAACAGCGGCCCCAAGTCATTCCCCGTCCGCCTCAGCACCAGCGCTCCGAAGGCCAGCGCCCCAGTGGTCCCGGAGCGCCCTCGATGCCGATGGCGCCGCAGCGTCCGCTGGCCGGTCAGCCGGCAGCGCGGCCGGTCGTGCCCCCGCGTCCCGATCTGGTTGCCAAGCTCAGCGCGCCTCGGCCCATGATGCCGCAGCAGCCGGTGCAGCCTCGTCCCGGAATTCCCAGAGCGTCCAGCGCTCCGGTTCCCGGTCAACCGATTTACCGCGGACCCATCCGTCCCGGCCAGCCCATGGTGGCCAAGCCGGGCGTGCGTCCCGGCATGCCTCCCTCGCGTCCCAGCGGTCCCCGGCCGCAGCATCCCACTTCGCGCGGCCGCGCCGAACCGGGTTTGGCGCCGCCTCCGGTCGAGCCGGCACGTGGACGTCCCGGCCAGCGCCCGGTCCGCCAGCAGCGCGAGCGGGTGGAGGAAGAGAAGGTTCTCCGGCCGCAACGCCGCCATGTGGAATCCGGCCCGCCGCCGATCAGCCGTGAAATCACCATCTCCGAAGGCATCACGGTCAAAGAGCTCAGCGAAAAGCTCGACGTGAAGGCCAATATGGTGATGAAGAAACTCATGGACCGCGGAATTTTCGTGGCCATCAACCAGACCTTGGACGCCAAGCTGGCCACCGAAATCGCCCGCGATTTCGGCGCTTCAACCGCTACCGTCAGCTACGAAATCGAAGCCATGCAGTCGGTGGAGGAAGCCGAAGACACGAAGGATCAGGTACGGCGTGCCCCCGTGGTCACCATCATGGGACACGTGGATCACGGTAAGACGTCGCTGCTCGACGCCATTCGCGTCGCCAATGTGGCGGGACGCGAGGCCGGCGGAATCACCCAGCACATCGGCGCCTATCAGGTGGAGATGAAGGGCCGCAAGATCGTGTTCATCGACACCCCCGGCCACGAAGCCTTCACCCGCATGCGTTCCCGCGGCGCCAAGGTCACCGACATCGTCATCCTGGTGGTGGCGGCCGACGATGGCGTCATGCCGCAGACCCTGGAAGCCATTGACCACGCCAGGGCGGCCGGCGTGCCGATCGTCGTGGCTATCAACAAGATCGATAAAGCCGACGCCCAGACGGAACGCATCAAGCAGCAGCTCAGCGACCGCGGCTTACTCCCCGAAGACTGGGGCGGCGATGTAGTCATGGTGCCGGTTTCGGCGCGCACGCAAGAGGGGCTGCCCCTCCTGCTCGAAATGATTCTCCTGGTGGCCGACATGCTGGACCTCAAGGCCAACCCCAGCCGTCCGGCCATGGGCACCGTGATTGAAGCCCAGCTCGATCGCGGACGCGGTCCCGTGGCCACCGTTCTGGTGCGCAACGGAACCCTCTCGGTGGGCGATTTCTTCATCTGCGGCGCCGTCTTCGGCAAGGTTCGCGCCATGCAGAACGACCGCGGCGGACAGATCCGCAAGGCCGAGCCTTCCACCCCGGTGGAAGTGCTGGGTCTGGATTCGATGCCCGAAGCCGGGGACGATTTCCAGGTGGTCACGGACACCGCCAAAGCCAAGCAGATCGTCAACTTCCGCGACCAGCGGCTCAAGGAATCCCTGCTCGCCAAATCCAGCCGCATCACGCTCGAACAACTGCACAAACAGATGAAGGCCGGCGAAGTCAAGGAACTGCCCGTCATCATCAAGACCGACGTGGGCGGCTCGGCGGAAGTCCTCACCGAGTCCCTCCAAAAGCTGTCCAACGACAAGGTGAAGGTGCGCGTGATCCACTCCGGCGTCGGCGCCATCAACGAAAGCGACATCCTGTTGGCCTCGGCGTCCAACGCGATTGTCATTGGGTTCAACGTGCGGCCCGACCGCAAAGCCCAGGCCACCGCCGAACAGGAGAAGGTGGACGTGCGCCTGCACACCATCATTTACAACCTGACGGACGAGATGAAAAAGGCCATGTCGGGCCTCCTCGCCCCGGTGTTCAAGGAAGTCTACCGCGGCAAGGCCGAGGTGCGCGAGACCTTCCGTATCAGCAAGGTCGGCGCCGTGGCTGGTTGCCAGGTGACCGACGGCTCCATCCCGCGCGACAGCGAATGCCGCGTGCTGCGCGACAACGTCGTGGTGCATACCGGCAAGATCGGTTCGCTGCGGCGGTTCAAGGACGACGTCAGCGAAGTCAAGATCGGCATGGAGTGCGGGATCACGTTGGCCAACTTCTCCGATCTTAAGCAGGCCGATATCATCGAGGCGTACGCCACCGAACGGGTCGCCACCGAAGTATTCGCCTGAGACCATGGCGGCAATCGGCGTACTGACCCTGGAACTTCGGCTGGAAAGTTCGCATTCGCTCAAAGAGAAGCGGCACGTCGTGCAGAGTTTGAAAGACCGCCTGCGGCACAAGTTTAACGTCTCCGTGGCGGAGATCGCCCATCAGGATCTCTGGCAACGGGCAACCGTCGCCGCGGTGACGGTGTCGAGCGATCGCGAGAATGCGGAGAAGGTGCTGCGCGGCGTGGAAGATGAGGTTGCGGGGCTCGTAGGTTCGGCGCTGGTGGAAGCGACGGTGGAGTGGATGTAGGACAGGCCTCCTGGCCTGTCTCTCCACGCCGATGGGCATAGACAGGCCAGGAGGCCTGTCCTACAGAGTTTTATGGACGTACGACGCATATTACGGGTCTCTGAGGCTGTGAAAGAGGAACTCTACGAGATCATCGGCTTTGAGTTGGAAGATCCGCGGCTGTTGGAAGTGGAAGTGACCGACGTCCAGGTCAGCCCGGATTCCCGGCACGCCGCCATCAAAGTGGCGCTGCGCGGCGACCAGCGCAGGCGTAACCATGCGCTCGCAGCCCTCGAACACGCTGCGGGGTACCTGCGGCAGGAACTGGCTTCGCGATTGCAGCTCAGGCATGTCCCGGAGCTGCATTTTGAACAGGACAAGAATCCGGACGTCGAGAGCCGGGTCGATTTTCTGCTGCGCCGCGCCAGAAAATCTCGGGGGCGTGACGAAAATTAGCCCTAAAGTCAAACAATATGTGTTAGTTTTGTTTCTGTTGGCGGCTTTGGCGGCTGACGGGCAGCAGGAACTTCTGCGGCTCGAAAAGAGCGCCGACGCCATGGGTTCGACCTATTCCATTGCCCTGTATGGGTATGACCGGGTCAAGATGGAGGCGGCCGTGGACGCCGCGTTCGACGAGGTCCGGCGGCTCGACGAGCTGCTTTCGAATTATCAACCCGGAAGCCAGTGGAGCGAGGTCAATAGAGACGCGGCAACCAAGCCGGTCTTGGTTTCGCCGGAGCTTTTCCAGCTTCTTGCGGCGTGCCTCGAGTACAGCCGGGAGAGTGAAGGCGCGTTCGATATCACGGTGGGACCGTTGATGAAGGTTTGGGGATTTTATAAGGGGTCCGGCCACCTGCCCCACAAGCCGGAGATCGCGGCGGCGCTCGCCAAGGTGGGCTACCGGCACATTCGCCTCGACCCGGCGGCCCAGACGGTGCGGTTCGATCGCTCCGGTGTGGAAATGGACCCGGGCGGCGTCGGCAAAGGCTACGCCGTCGACCGCATGGTGGAAGTTTTGAGACAGAACGGGGTTCGGACCGCCATGGTGGCGGGTTCGGGCAGCAGCATCTACGGAATGGGTGCGCCGCCGGATGAGCCGAGAGGCTGGCCGGTGAAGATCAAGGACCCGTGGGACAACCGCAAGACGCTGGCGGAGGTTTGGCTGAAAGACAGTTCGATGTCGACCTCCGGCAGCTATGAGAAGTTTTTTCGGGCGGAAGGCAGAGTTTACGCCCACATCATGGACCCGCGGACCGGATATCCGGCGCAGGGCAGTGTTTCGGTTTCGGTGCTTGCGCCGCGCACGGTCGATAGCGAGGTGTGGGCGAAACCGTATTTTGTCAATGGCCGCCAGTGGGCGGTGAAGCATCGGCCAAAGGAATTTCGAGTGTTCTTTTGCGAAGACAGGATGGAAAAGCCATGCGCGTGGCTCCAATGACAAGCCGTTTCCTAGATGCCTGCCGGCGGAGGCCCACGGATGTAAGACCCGTGTGGTTCATGCGGCAGGCCGGCCGGTACCTGAAACAGTACCGCCAGATTCGCGAGAAGCACGGCATTCTGGAAATCTGTAAGCGCCCGGATTTGGCCGCCACCGTGACCCTGCAGCCCATCGAGGTGCTGGACGTGGACGCGGCCATTATTTTCGCGGATCTGCTGCTGCCCATCGAACCGATGGGCCTGAAGCTGAAATACGAAAAGGGGGAAGGTCCGGTGATCGCCAACCCCGTGCGCACCTCTGACGACGTGGATTCGCTTGCCACCACCAATACCGACGACCTCGGCTACGTGGGCGAGGCCATCCAGCAGGTCGTGCGCGCGCTCGCCGGCAAGGTGCCGGTGATCGGCTTCGTGGGCGCGCCCTTCACCATGGCGAGCTACATGATCGAAGGCGGCGCGACGCGCAACTTCGTGCGCACCAAGAAACTGATGTACAGCGACGAAACCCTGTGGCGCCGCCTCATGGGCAAGATCGTCGACGTGCTGGCGCCGTTCGCGCATTCCCAGGTCACTGCCGGGGCGCGCGCCATCCAGGTGTTCGATAGTTGGGTGGGGGCGCTGGGCTCGGACGATTACGTGCGCTATGCCGCGCCGTATTCGCGCGCGCTGATCGAGCGCATCCGCGCCACCGGCATCCCGGTGATTCACTTCGGCACCGGCGCCAGCGGCTTCTTCCGCGAACTGCACGCCGCCGGCGGCGACGTGATGGGCGTGGATTGGCGCATCAACATCGACCAGGCGTGGATGGACATCAGCTACCGCTCTGCGATTCAGGGCAATCTCGACCCCGTCGCGCTCTTCGCGCCGCTGCCCGAATTGCGCGCCAAGGTGCATGAACTGCTGAAGCGCACGGGCACGCGTCCCGGACACATTTTCAATCTCGGCCACGGGATTCTGCCGGAAACCCCGGTGGAGAACGTCAAGGCCGTGGTGGAAATGGTGCGGGAATTCCGGCCGTGAACACCGGCGTCCTGCTGCTCGCCCACGGAGCGCCGGAACGCATAGAGGACGTGCCGCAGTACCTCTCGTTTGT
>JADGNT010000369.1 GCA_017883345.1 Candidatus Solibacter sp.
TTTACGATGCCGCCGGGTCGCCGCTTTTCCCGTAACGATTCAGTGCGCGCGCGCACAGTTGCAGCGCCACCGCCGCACCCAGCCAGACCTGCCAGTGGGAGAAAATACCGGAGGGGATGGCGAAACTGTTGGTCCAGTTGAGGTCGGCGGCGATGGACCAAAGGGCCAGTACGGCCGCGGCCAGCGCCGAGGGCGGCAGGAGCGCGGCCAGGACGAGCGCCAGGCGTTTATCTTTTTGCCGCTTCCTGCCTAGCTTGGAGCCCTTGCCGAAACGAATCCGAACCACCATGGGGATGAGATACCAATTTACCAGTTTTTGCGATAGATTAAACATTCGGGACTAGCGAGGCAATCATGCAAAAATTCAAAACCGCGTTGTTCGGAACCGGCTTCGTCGGCCGGGTTCATCTGGAAGGAATTCGCCGGCTGGGCTACGTTGAGCTGTATGCCATCGGCGAGCCACTAATCGAAAAAGCCAATCAGCTCGCCGCCGAGTTCGGCGTCCAGCATACCGAGGCGGATTATCACCGCATCCTGGAAGATCCGGCCGTCGATGCCGTTCACATCTGCACGCCCAACGCACTGCATTTCCCCATGGCGAAGGACGCGCTGCTGGCGGGCAAGCACGTGATCTGCGAAAAGCCGCTGGCCACCAGCATCGCCGAGGCCCAGGAGCTGGTCAAAATCGCCACCGAAAAAAAGCTGCGCAACTGCACTTCGCATAACCTGCGCTTCTACCCGATGGTGCAGCACATGCGCCGCATGGTGGAATCGGGCGACCTGGGCGACATCATGGTGCTGCAGGGCACCTATTCGCAGGACTGGCTGCTCTACGATACCGATTGGAACTGGCGCCTCGACAGCAAGTTCAACGGCCGCTCGCGCTGCCTGGCCGATATCGGCTCCCACTGGTGCGACATGGCGGAGCACATCACTGGCCTCCGCATCACCAGCGTTTGCGCCGACATGGCCACCTTCCACAAGACCCGCAAACAGCCCAAGGGCCCCATCGAGACCTTCGCCGGCAAGACGCTTTCGCCGGAGGATTACACCGAAACCGCCATCGATACCGAGGACATGGGCGCGGTGGTGTTCCGCATGGGCAACGGCGCGCGCGGCGCCTACACCGCCAGCCAGGTGAACGCCGGCTGCAAGAACCGCCTGCAAATGGAAATCTACGGCACCAAGTGCGGGGTGATGTGGAATCAGGAGCGCCCCGACGAACTCTGGATCGGCAACCGCAACACCAACAACCAGATCGTCATCAAGGATCCGTCGCTGCTCAAGCCGGGCGCCAAAGCCTACGCCGATCTCCCGGGCGGCCACAGCGAAGGCTACGACGACACCTTCAAACAGATCTTCCGGCGCTTCTACCAATCGATCGCCGACCCCACCGCCACGCCCGAATACCCGCAGTTCGTCGACGGGCTGCGCCAGTTGACCATTCTCGAAGCCGAGATGGAAAGCAACGCCAGGCACGGCTGGGTGGACGTCCCGCCGTTCCAGGGGTAGCGGTAGGCGTCGCGCGCCAGCGCCTGTAAAATAACGCGGGACCAGTCTTCCTTTCAAACGTCTTTTGAGGCATCATATTTTCTATGCCGAAAACCGACACCGTGAGCGTGTGGGCGGGCACGCGCAAAGGCGCGTTCGTCTTCCGCTCCAGCAACCGCAAAACCTGGCGCATGGAAGGTCCATTCTTTCGGGGCTGGGAAGTCAACCACGTGGCGCAAGACCCTCGCGAGCCCGAGCGCTACTACGCCGCCATCAACAGCGCTTGGTTCGGCGCCCACATCCACGCCAGCACCGACGGCGGCAAGAACTTCCAGCTCTCCGAGGCGGGCCTGGAAATGAAGTGCCTGCCCGAGACCTCGCTCAAGCGGGTGTGGCACGTCGAACCCGGGGCGGCCGACGAACCGGGCGCGGTCTACGCGGGCGGCGACCCCGGCGTGCTGTTCAAGAGCCAAGACTGGGGCCAGAACTGGAGCGAAGTCGCGTCGCTCACGGCGCACCCCACGCGCGACAAGTGGATGCCCGGCGCTGGCGGCATGTGCCTGCATTCGATCCAATGCCTGGGCGGCGGCCGCATGATCGCCGCCATCTCGGCGGCGGGCGCGTTCCGGACGGTGGATGGCGGCGCCACGTGGGAACCGTTCAACGCGGGAGTGCGCGCCGATTTCCAACCGGTCAAGTTCCCGGAGGTGGGCCAGTGCGTGCACAAACTGCTGGCGCATCCCAGCAATCCCGAGGCGCTGTACCAGCAGAACCACTGCGGAATTTACAAGGCGAAATTCGCCGCCAAGAAGTGGACGGATATTTCCAAGGGGCTGCCGTCGCGCTTCGGTTTCGGACTGGCGGTCCCGGCCAGCGAACCGGACACCATGTTCACGGTGCCGATCGAAGGGGCCGAATACCGCTGCGTGCCGGAGGCGAAGTTCCGCGTGGCGCGCAGCCGGGACGGAGGCAGGAACTGGACCCTGCTGACGCGCGGGCTGCCGCAGCGCAACGCGCACCTGCTGGTGCTGCGCGAATCGATGGCGGCCGACCGGCGCTCTCCCGCCGGTATCTACGTGGGCACGACCAGCGGACAGGTCTTCCACACGGCGGACGCCGGCAACAGTTGGAAGACTCTGGCGGAGAATCTGCCGCCGGTGATTTCGGTGAGCGTGGCGAACTGAAAGCGCCCAAAACCGTAACAGTGTTACGGTCTTGTAAAGCATCCCTTTTGTTTTCAGCACGGAGAGGATCGAAACCGTAACGGTGTTACGGTACGTGGGGTGCGAGAAGCGGGTCCAGGCAGGACCCGCGCCTGCCAGCACTGGCGGAGAACCCGCTGCGGAGCACATCTACGGTCATGGTTGTGGTCCGTCTATCAAAGCGGAACTGCGCCGCCCCGGTAGTCCTCAGGAAGATGGCGTTGGAGGTCTCGGCCATCGTGAAGAATGCGGGCCACCTCGATCACGCCATCGTCGCGGCGGCGGTACAGGAGA
The DNA here is from genome assembly GCA_017883345.1 of Candidatus Solibacter sp. Lineage (GTDB taxonomy): Bacteria > Acidobacteriota > Terriglobia > Bryobacterales > Bryobacteraceae > Solibacter. Next base: position 2,988 of record JADGNT010000369.1, read on the forward strand.
AAATGGCGCGGCTCCTTCACCCTTGAGCCGCTCACCCTGCTCCGGCTGAATTCCAGGTGATAGGTCCGTGCGCCCTGGATCATGATCTCGGGCCACTCTTTCGAGCCTGGCCGCTCGGGATCGGCTTTGATGTCCTTTAAAGCCTGTTTGATCAAAGTATCGTAGCGAAGCGCTGCGCGCTCGCCAAACTCCTGGACAGTCCACTCCATCAGGCCAGAGAGGTCCCGCTTGGCGGGGCCGGTAAGCCTTACCTCATACTTCTTCGGAGGTTTAGGCACGCACTTTTTCAGCGACGAGTTTTTCTGACACTTCCCGGCGCACCTGATCTACGAAGTCATCGATCTCCTGACCGGAGCGGAGGGCCACGTAATCGCCGCGGTCAGCGGCGTCAAAGCCTTCTTTGGCGGCGCCGCGCAGCCATTCGATCTTGGCTTTGTCTTCCTGCTCGCGCTGCTCCAGGAGCCGGAGGCCTTCGCGCACCACTTCGCTGGCATTGCTGAAGCGACCGGAGGTGACGCCAGACTCGATAAAGCGGTCGAAATGTTCGGTGAGATTGACGTTGCGGGTTGGCAGGTGAAGGTCCTCCTATAAGACCAGACTAGCAGGACTGGCAACTATTGCCAATAAAAATCCGTTCACGTGAACGTGTCGTCGCCTACTCGTAGGAATGCCCCCAAGAATGGAGGCATGGCAGCCCGGAGGGCTACGCTACTGGATTGTCCGCGTCTTGCGATTCATGTAGTCCATCAACAGGTACTGGCCCAACGTGTAAGGAGTGGTGAAGTAGGCCTTGCCCTGGCAGATCTCGGTCACCTTTTGGACGAATTGCACCAGGCCGTAATCGCTGGCCAGCATGAAGGTGTTGATCAGGATGCCCTGCTTGCGGCAGCGGTTGACCTCTTCCAGCGTCTTGCCGATCACCAGGGGGTCGAGGCCGAAGGCGTTCTTGTAGATGCGGCCGTCATCGAGGGTGATGCAACTGGGCTTGCCGTCGGTGATCATGACGATCTGGCGCATGTCCTTGCGCTCCTGGTTGAGCAGGCGCTGCGCCAGGATTAGGCCATCGCGGGTGTTGGTGTAGTAGGGGCCCACCTGCACGCGGGCGAGCTGGCTGATGGCCAGTTCCTCGGCCCCGTCGTGGAAGAGCACGCAGCGCAGGCTGTCGCCGGGATATTGGGTTTTGATGAGGTGGGCCAGCGCCAGCGCCACCTTCTTGGCTGGGGTGAAACGGTCCTCGCCGTAGAGGATCATGCTGTGGCTGCAATCGAGCATCAGGACCGTGGCGCAGGAGCTTTGGTACTCACACTGGTGGACGTAGAGGTCCGAGTACTCCAGATTGAGCGGGACTTGCGCGCCTTCGCGGCGGATGGCGGAGAACAGAGTGGCGCTGACATCCAGGTTCAGGGTGTCGCCGAACTCGTAGTGCCTGCTGGAACCGTCGGCCTCAATGCCGGTGGCGAGGTCGCGCGTATCGTGGCGGCCGAAGCTGCTGCGGCCGAGCGAGCCGAGCAGCTCCTGGAGCGTTTTGAAGCCCAGGAAATCGAGCGATTTATCGGTGACTTCGAATCTGACCTGGGTATCCGGGGCGGAGCCGGCGCCGCCGGCGGAGGGGTCGATGGCGATCTGGCCTTGGTTCACCATTTGCTGGATGAGACCGTCGATCAACTCGTCCATCTGCTCCGGCGTCATGTTCTGGAGGCGTTCCATGTGGCCGCTTTCGAGCGCCTGAAGGATAGCTTGCTTGAGGTTGTCGAGCGTGTGCTCGTTCCACGGGCTGGGGAAGCCGCTTTGGAGGAGGAAATCGGAGAGGGCCTGGAGCAGGTCGTCGGCGTCAATGCCGAAGTCTTCGCCCGTGTAGCGGGAGTATGTGATCCACTTCATGGGCGCCTCAGTTGTAGCCGCGGCGGGAATTGGGACGCTCGCCCTTGCCCTCTTTGCCGTCTTGGGGTTCGCGCTCGCGGTCGCGCGGTTCGCGGGGCTTGGGTTTGTCTTCGCCGGAGAAGCCGCGTTCTTCGTTGCGGCTGATGCGGCGGTGGGCGTGGAGCCCTTCGAGGATGAACTCGGCGGCGGCGGCGCGCGCGCTTACGGGCTCGTTTTCGGTGAGGCCGAGCGCCCTGGTCTTCTCCATCAAGCCCTGAATGGCATCCAACTGGCGGACCATGGTGGCGGAATCGACGGCCTCATCGAGCTTGAGCGAGCCGCCGAGATCGAACCATTTGATCACCGGCGAAAAATTAACGCCCTCGAAGTACTCGTTGAAGATCTTGCCGACGGCGCTGCGGATGAGATCGCGGGCGACGGTATCGCCGCCTTTCAGCTCGCCCTCGTATTCCAGTTCCAGTTTGCCGGTGATGGCGGGGAGGGCGGAGTAGATGTCGGTGACGCGCGGGACGGCGGCATCGTCCCGGCAGCGGAGGGCGCGGCGCTCGGCGTTAGAGACCACGTTTTCGAGGACGGAGATGGGGAGGCGCTGGCTGACGCCGGAGCGCTGGTCGATGCGCTTGTCCTGGCGGGCGAGGAAGGCCAGTTGTTCGACCACGCGGCGGATGTAATCCGGCACGCGGATCTCGATGGGAGAGGGGCGGCGGAGCCAGGCTTCCTGTTGGGTGATGGCGATGCCCTGTTCGAGGACAACGGGGTAGTGGGTGCGGATCTCGCTGCCGATGCGGTCCTTGAGCGGGGTAATGATCTTGCCGCGGGCGGTGTAGTCTTCGGGGTTGGCGGTGAAGATGAGGAGCAGGTCGAGCGGGAGGCGGATGGGGTAGCCCTTAATCTGG
>JADGNT010000370.1 GCA_017883345.1 Candidatus Solibacter sp.
AAGGACGCATGAACCAGCCCGCAACCCTGGGTGGCAACTGGCGCTGGCGCTACCGCGATGGCGTGCTTACGCCGCCAGTCGCGCGGCGTCTGCTGGCGCTGACTCGGATGTACGATCGCTGACGCGCTGTGCGAGCAGCGCCGCGACCAGCAGGAACCCTCCGCCGCACACCACCGCCGCCACACGGTCGTTGCCGAGGACGTGATTCATGACCCATCCGAACCCCAGCGATGCGACGATCTCCGGCAGCACGATGAAGAAGTTGAAGATCCCCATGTAAAGGCCGACGCGTTTGGCGGGCAGGGAGCCGGCCAGCATGGCATAGGGCATGGAGAGCGTGCTGGCCCAGGCGATCCCGATTCCCGTCATGGAGAGCAGCAGCAGGTATTTGTTGTGGATCACGGCCACCGAAAGCAGGCCCAGCGCGCCCGCCACCAGGCAGAAGCCATGCGTCCGCCGCCGCGAAAGCGCGCGCGCCATCGGCTGTAGCGCGAAGGAGAAGACGAAGCATACCGCGGAGTACATCCCGAAGCACAACCCGCCCCATTGCACGCCCTCCGTGTAAAGCGGCGATTGCGGATCGCTGGCTCCAAACACCTGGTGTGCCACCGCCACGGGAAAGTACAGCCACATGCAAAACAGTCCCAGCCAGGTGCAGATTTGCACCGGCGCCAGTTGCCGCATGGTGCGCGGCATCCGCCGGATGGCGGAGAGAATTTCCACCACGGGAGAACTCCCGGTGCGCTCCTCCGGCTGGTCTGAGATCTCTGGTGGATACTCCCTGGTGGTGCATATGGTCCACAGGACCGCGGCCAGAAACACCGCCGCGCCCACGGTAAAAGAGATCTTCACCGTCGGCGGAATCGCATGCCCCGCCACACTCGCGCCCGACACACCCAGGTTCGTCAGCAGCCAGGGCAGCGCCGAAGCAATCACCGCGCCCAAGCCGATGAACAGGCTCTGCATGGCGAACCCCTGCGTGCGTTGTTCTTCCGGCAGCAGGTCCGCTACAAAGGCCCGGAACGGCTCCATGCTGATGTTGATCGAAGCATCCAGCATCCACAGCAGTCCCGCCGCCATCCACAGCGCCGAAGCGTTCGGCATGGCGAGAAGCGCTGCCGAACTGAGAATCGCGCCCACCAGAAAGTACGGGCGCCGCCGGCCCAGCCTGCCCCAGGTGTGGTCGCTCAAGTGCCCGATGATCGGTTGCACCACGAGGCCCGTCAGCGGAGCCGCCAGCCATAGCAGGGGAATCTGGTCCGGCCTGGCCCCCAGATACTCGTAGATGGCGCTCATGTTGGCCATCTGCAAACCCCAGCCAAACTGGATTCCGAAGAATCCCAGGTTCATGTTCCACAACTGGGCGAAGCGCAGGCGTGGTTTTTCCATAAGATGCTCAGCGATAGATGGCGACTGCGTGCGCCGTTAGCGGCACATCGACTGCGCTGTTGCGCACATGCACGGCAGGTGCCGCGCCGTAGCGGTCTTCCAGCGTAGCGCCCTCCGCTACTCCCAAACCAGCCAACGGAATGTGCAGCGTGACCGCCTGCGGCGCATTGTTGAACACCACCACCACGCGCTCCTGTGCGGTGACGCGGGCGAAGGCGTAGGCGTGATCCTCCACCAGCAGATTCACCATTTTGCCGCGGCGCAGCGCTTCAGAGCCGGCCCGCAAACGCGTGAGGGCTTGCAGTTGCGTGAAAAGCTTCTGCTGTTCCGCGGTCCGTCCCGTAGCTTCGAACGCGTTGTGCGCGTCCTCTTTCCAGCCGCCCGGAAAATCGCGCCGGTTATCGGGATCGCTGCCTCCGGTGAGGCCGATCTCGTCGCCGTAGTAGATCATCGGAATGCCGCGCGCGGTCAACAGAAAACTGAAGACGAGCTCCAGCGCGTTGAGGGTGGCGTTTTTGGCGTTCATGAAGCGCGGCAGGTCGTGGAGATCGACAAAGGTGACCAGCCGGTTTGGATCCACGTACAGCCAATCGTGGGCCAGGGTCCGCGCCAGGTCGCCGGTTGGCGCGGCATCCGTGAACACCTTGGCGATGGCTGCCTGCATGGGAAAATCGAAAAGCGAGTCCACACCACTATCCACGCCGTCGAAACGGGCTTTGCCCCCCTGGAAGAAGGAGACCATCCCCGGGTCGGCGTCAAATACCTCGCCTACCACGCGGAAGGCCGGATACTTCTGGCGGATTGCCGTCGTCCACTCCCGCCAAAACCGCCGCGGCACATACGGCAGCGTGTCCTCGCGAATGCCGTCGATGCCGGTTCGTCCGATCCACCACAGCGTGTTCTGAATCAGGTAGCGAGCCACCTCCGGATCGTTCTGGTTCAGATCCGGAAGGATGTCGACGAACCATCCATCCAGCGTGCTCTTCCGCATCTCCACGGTGGCATGCGGATCGATCAGCGTCCAGGTGCGCCAGGTTTCGGCCAGGTGTTGCGCCTCCGTGCCGTTGAACCAGGTGGGAGTGGGCGGGTCCAGCACCCACGGGTGGTATGGGCCGGTGTGATTGGCCACCTGGTCCTGTATGATCTTCATGCCCTGAGCGTGCGCCTGGTCTACCAGTTGACAAAACTTCTCCAGGTTGCCGAAGTGCTCGTCCACGCCATAGAGATCCACCGCACCATAGCCATGATAGTCCGTGATCGCCTGGTTATCGTAGCGTTCGCGTTCGTTCAGGTGGTTGACGTTATCGTAGATCGGCGTGAGCCAGAGCGCAGTGACGCCCAGATCCTTCAAATACGGAAGGTGCTGCTCGATGCCGGCGAAATCGCCGCCATGGTAGTAGCGGCTCCTGGCGCGATCGTGCAGGCCGCGGCTGATGGCGGGATCGTCGTTGGAGGGGTCGCCGTTGGCGAAGCGGTCCGGCATGATGAGGTAGATCACGTCGTCGCTGTTGAAGCCTTGAAAGCGCCCGGCCGGCGCCAGTGGCGGGACCAGCGAGAATGGCGCTTGCACCTTACCTTCGGGGGTGGCGATTTCGAGCGGATAGCTGCCCGGCGCGGCCGACTTAGGAATGCTGAGATCGACGAACAGATGGGTCCCGCTCTGACTCACCTTGACGGGACCCGTGCGAAAGGTCGAGCGCACCGTGGACCCTGCCAGGTTTCGGCCCGTCACCAGCATGCGCAGCGTGATGCCTTTTGGCTCGGCGGCCCAGTCCGGCGGTTCTACCTTCGTGACTTCCGGCGCGGCGGCATAAGAGAGACGAAAGCCCAGCGCCATTGCCAAAATGATCGGTCTCATGGGATTGCTCTTCGTTGTGCCTTGGCGCCGGGATCCACACTCCGCTGTAGTCGTGAGTGTGCACTGTTCGGCGGCGCCTGCCAAGTCTGTTACCGCGTATGACGCGGTTACGCGGCTTAACCTCAATCATGTCAACGTCAACTTTTGGTGTTAAACTCGCTGTTAACCTCGCCTCGATGCGAGCCGATGGTCATGCAGCCCGTCGTCAATGCCGGCCAGTCTCCTTCCCACGGTAAACGGCTGGAACAAATCGAACGCATTGTGAGTAGCCCCGTGCTCCAGAACTCCGAGGCGCTCTGCACCTTGCTGAAGTTTCTCCTCAGGTAGGATTCGAACCTACAACCCTTCGGTAAACAGCCGAAATTCATCCTTTTTACCCTGATTTGCCAGGTTTTGCTAACACTTGCTGATTTGAGCCTAACCTCCTTCCTGCCAGAAACTTGCGAGCTGCTTGGAGTTACTTTGGTCTGACTGGAGATGCCGGCTGTTGGTGCACAAGATAGGCAAGAAATAGGCAAAGCTTGAGGCCGTTCGAGGAGGTTCTCGATCAGTGGTGCGGCCCGGACGAGACCTTCTTCAAGGTATGGGCGGACGATGGCAACCTCTGCATCTTGAGGCACACTACCGCGGCAGATGAACGGAGATTGGAATCCTTCCGACGGCTCCGATAAGATGGTGAGGCTGTGCGGAAGTTAATGCTATGGTTCGCGTCGGGGCTGTACGCATTATGCGTCCTGCACGCGACTCGTCTGCCAATTCGCACCTACACGACGGCGAACGGCCTGGCCCGCGATCACATCCTTTGCATCGCGCAGGACTCTCACGGTTTCTGTGGTTCTGCACGGCGGAGGGGCTGTCGCGGTTCGACGGATACCGGTTCACCAACTACACGACCGCGCAGGGACTGCCGGATAACGAAATTGAGGATTTCCTGGAGACCCGCGCAGGTGTGTATTGGGTTGCGACTGCCGGCGGACTTTGCCGGTTCGAGCCGGCCGGCGCCGCGCCTTCACGATTTCACTGCTATGCGATGACGGGAGCCGGAGGCCTCCCCGCGCCGCTCGTGCTCTATGAAGACCGCGCCGGCGCCGTGTGGGCGGGGGGCGCCGGCGGAGTGTTCCGTCTGGATCCGAAGGACACTTCGTTTCGTCAGGTCGAGATGCCGCGCAGCAGCGACGCCACGGTGACCGCGATCCTGATCGACCGGCGCGCAGTGTTGTGGATCGGCCTGTCGAACGGGTTGTATCGCCGCGATCCGGACGGGAGCGCGAGGACGTACACGCGGGCCGACGGCCTGCCCGCCGACTACATCATGGCGCTGACGGAGGACCGCGCCGGGCGCGCGTGGGTGGGAACGCGAGGCGGGTTGGCGCGGGTGGACGCGGCAGCGCAACCTGGAGGCGCGCACGGTGGGCTGGGCGGATTGCGCGTGTACGGGATAAAGGACGGGCTGCCGAGCTTGCGCGTCGAGTCGCTGTTGGAGATGTCGGATGGGACGGTGTGGGTGGGGACCAGCCTGGGGATCGCGGAATACACTCCGGCGACACGTGACGGCGGCCGCGAATTTCGGAGCTACACGCTGGCGCAGGGGCTGAGCGCGCGGAGTGTGGGGGCGCTGGCCGAGGATCGGGACGGCAACCTGTGGATCGGCACGTTCGGGTCGGGCGCGATGAAGGTGGCGCACAGCGGCTTCGTTACGTATGCCGAGGCGGACGGACTCCCTTATGCGGTATCGCTGATGGAGACGCGGCGAGGCGAGTTATGCGCCCTCTCGCGCGGTGAATCCGGGATCTCGATTGCGCGCTTCGATGGCAGGCGGTTCGAACAGATCCGGCCGGCGTGGCCCAAGAACCTGACGTATTTCGGGTGGGGGCGCGGGCAGATCGCGGTGCAGGACGAGGCAGCCGAATGGTGGATTGCCACTGGTCAGGGGCTTTGCCGCTTCCCCGCGGCGGCGCGCCTGGATCAACTGGCGGGCGCGCGTCCCAAAAAGATCTACACCGCGCGCGACGGACTGGCCGGGGAAAACATCTTCCGGGTGTTCGAGGATTCGCGGTGCGACATCTGGATCGGGACCATCGGACTGGATTCGGCGGACGGGCTGGCGCGGTGGCGGCGGAAGACAGGCAGGATCGAAGCGTTCTCTCCGGTCGACGGCCTGCCGAAAAGGCCGGTCCCGACGGCATTCGCGGAGGATCGCGCGGGGAACGTGTGGATCGGCCTGTTTCACGGCGGGCTGGCCCGCTACCGGCCGGGCGGAAGGTTCACGACGTTCACCGCCGCGGAGGGGATTCCGGGACAAGTGCGCACGCTCTACATGGATGACAGCGGAGTGCTGTGGATCGGTACGACGCAGGGGCTGGTGCGGGCGGACGACCTGACGGCGGAGCGGCCGCGGTTCACCACGTTTACCACCGCCCACGGATTATCGAGCGCCTACATCGGGGCCATGGCGGAAGACCGCTGGGGCCGAATCTACGCGGCGACGGGCCGGGGGATCGACCGCTTCGAACCGCA
>JADGNT010000371.1 GCA_017883345.1 Candidatus Solibacter sp.
AGTTCCAGCCAGAGGCGGTGCACCAGGTCGATGTCTTCGGGCCAGAGGCGCGGAGGATGTGGCCCCAGGTTGAAGAACACCACGTCCTTCTGATTTTCGAGCACGAGTTCAAGGGATAGGGATGGACGCGGCTCGGGGAGCTTCTCCCAATACGCGCCGACCTGGGCGCCCTGTTCGGTAGGCGTCAGTTTGGGCGAGAGGCCCATCACGATACGCGAGGATTGCAGGCGGGCGGCGGTCTGGACGATGGCGTCGTAGGGATTGGTGCCGAGGACCACCATCAGCTCGACGTGTTTGCCGGCCTTTTCCGCCAGGTTGACGACTTTGGAGAAGACCTGGGTCTCGGCATCGGCGAACATCTGTTCCGGTTCCAGGCCACCCTCGCCCGCGCCAGCCTTGAGCGTGCGCACGGAAATTACCACGATGTCCATCTTGCGGGTGTCGGTCTTACGCAGGATGCGCTCCAGGTGCTGCATGCGGTTGGGATTGCGCACGGCAACCAGCAGGTTGCCGGGACGCACGTGGACGGCCTCTTTGGTGACTTCCGAATGGGGATCCAGGCGGAACTTCTCGGTCTCCGGCCCGTGCGCGAGCTTGCGTTTGCGATTGTAGATGTCGCTGAGCTCGAAGACGATGAAGAAGGCGATGGTGAAGAGGGTCCCGGCAATGGTCGCCGTCTTTTTGGTGAGCACATTGATCACGGCGAGGGAGAAGAGCGTGACGGTGATCATCATCAGGCCGAGCGGGATTTCGGTTTTGCCGATGTGGAAATTGAGCGGCACTTTCCAATCGCGCGGGCCCGGCTGCTTGTAGCGCAGCATGAGCACGCTGAGCGACTTCATGGCGAAACTCCAGACCACGCCGAAGGCGTAGGCCTCGCCGAGCATCACCACGTCGCCCCGGCTGATCGCAATGGTGAGCAGTTGCAGCCCGACGATGGTATTGATCAGCCGCGAGGTGGTGCCGAAGGTTTTGTGCGGGTGGCGGAACCACTCGGGGAGCACGCCATCCTCGGCCACCCGGTTGAGCACGCCGTTGGAGCCGATGATGGCGGTGTTGACCGCGCCGGAGAGGATCAGGGTTCCGACCAGTACGACGAATCCGTGGAACAGCAGGCGGAGCGGGACCGGGCCGATCAGGTACATGGAAAGGCCGCCGATCAGGTTGTCGAGGTACTGGGGCCGCGCGGAATCGGGGATGAGCATCACGGCGAAGAAAGAAACCAGCGAGGTAAAGATCATACTGTAGGCGAAGATCACAAAGCCGGCGCGCTCCAGGTTCAACAGCTTGGGGTGGGCGATTTCGCGGTTGACCTGCGCCAGGGTCTCCTCGCCGCTCATGGCGAGGAGGGCGTGGCCCAAGCCGATCATGATGGCGATGGCGGTGATGGAGGGACCGATGGTGCCCTTGAGCCAGCCGACGGACTCGTCGGTGAAGCGAATGTTTTGCAGGGTGGGAAACGGCACCGGCTGGTAGCCGTTCTTGAGAATCGTGACCACGCACCATACGAGCAGGATCACCACCATGACGGTGGTGATCTGCATGATGCGCAGCGCCTTCTCGCTGGATTCGTGCATGCCGATGATGTTCTTGCGCCAGAAGTAGACGGTGACTATGGCGGCGAACACTGCCGCGAAATAAGGAGGGTAAACCTTCAGCGAGGCGAAGTGCCCGTATACACCGATCTCGTTGACGAGGCCGCCGAGGTAGAGGCCCGCGCTGACGGCGCTGATGGGGCCGGTGAGCACGTAATCGAACATCAGGGCGGAAACGGAGAACTTGGCAAGCATGGCGCCCATGGCCTCGTGGACCACCTTGTAGACGCCGCCGCGCACGAACATGGAGCAGCTCTCGATGTAGACGGCGCGCACCGCATAGGAAAACAGCATGATCCCGAGGATGAACCAGGGGGCGGACTTGCCGACGGCGGTTTCGGCGATGCCGCCGGCGTAGTAGGCGCTGGAGGCAAGATCGCTCAGCACGATGGCGGCGGCCCGCCAGAAAGAAATGAAGGACAGCATCACCGTGGTCGCGACGACGACCTTCACGGTGGCTGCCCGTTGCTCGGGTTGCACGGAAATTTCTCCTCGATCGCCCATGCGGCGGCGACTCTCAAATTGGCGTACGAGGTTAGCTGACGGGCTAGAGCTTGAAAGTACTCCGTCCTTGCGGACTGCGCCCCGTGTTAGTGGGTCCCCCGTCTCCAGGTGGAGTTCGGCAAGTTCATATTAGCATAGGAAGGTGGACTCGGAAGCGCTGGCACGACAGGTGATCGCCAAGCTGCGCGGCATGGGACACCAGGCGTTCCTGGTGGGCGGGTGTGTGCGCGACCTGCTGCTGGGGGTGAAGCCGAGGGATTTCGACATCGCGACGGACGCGCGGCCGGACCGCATCATGGATCTGTTCCCGCGCTCGGGGCGGGTGGGGGCGCATTTCGGAGTGGTGCTGGTGCGCGACGTGTTCGACCAGGTGGAGGTGGCCACTTTCCGCAGCGATCACGATTACCTGGACGGGCGGCATCCGGAGCAGGTCCGCTTCGAGAGCGATCCGCGCGAGGACGTGCTGCGGCGCGATTTCACCATCAACGGGCTGATGATGGACCCGGACACGGGGACGGTGCTGGATTTCGTGGATGGGCGCGGCGATCTGGCGCGCGGCGTGATCCGGGCGATCGGCGACCCGTACGCGCGATTCCGCGAGGATCATCTGCGGTTGCTGCGCGGCGTGCGGTTTGCGGCGCGCTTCGGGTTCGAAATCGAGGCGGCGACGTTCGATGCCATGCGGCGCGATCACGCCTTGATTCTCCATGTGGCGATGGAGCGCGTGCGCGAAGAGCTGGTGCGCATTCTGACCGAGGGCGGGGCGCGGCGCGGCTTCGAGTTGCTGGACGCGAGCGGCATGCTGGCGGACCTGCTGCCGGAGGTGGCGGCGATGAAGGGGGTGGCGCAGCCGCCGGAGTACCATCCCGAGGGGGACGTCTGGCGGCACACGCTGCTCCTGCTGGAGCAGTTGCACCAGCCGACGCCGACCCTGGCGCTGGGGGCGCTGCTGCACGATGTGGGCAAGCCGCCGACGTTTCGGGTGGCGGAGCGGATCCGCTTCGACGGCCACGTGGAGGAAGGCGTCCGGCTGGCGCGCGGCATCCTGACGCGATTGCGCTGCTCGCGCGAGGAGATCGAACAGGTGGAGGCGCTGATCGACAATCACATGAGGTTTAAGGACGTAAACCGCATGAAAGAAAGCACATTGAAACGCTTTCTGCGCCTGCCACAATTCGCGGAGCACCTGGAACTGCACCGTTTGGACGCGATGAGCAGCAATCAGCGGCTGGACAACTACGCCATGGCCAAGGGGAAGTTCGAAGAATACAGCGTCGAACACTTGCGGCCCGAACCCCTGGTGACGGGGGCGGACCTGATTGGGATGGGGTACCAGCCCGGGCCGCGATTCTCGGAGATGCTGGCGGTGCTGGAAGACGCGCAACTGGAAGGCCGCATCCTGAGCCAGGAGGAGGCGATGGAATTGGTGAGGGAGATGTTTCCGCGGGAGGGATAGTTTATGGCCCACAAGCTGCTAAGCTTCTGGCAATGCGTGTTGCCGCCGCTCTCCTCGTGCTTGGTTGCGCCGGCTGGGCGCAGTTCAAAAGCACGGTTTCTCTGGTAGTCGCACCCACCACGGTCACCGATTCCAAAGGGCGATACGTGGACGGGCTGACGCCTGAAGAGCTGACCCTCTACGACAACAATGTGCCGCAGGCGATACAGATGGATTGGATGATGTATCCGATCTCTCTGGTGGTGGTGGTGCAGACGAGCTCGAATTCCGGAGCCGTGATCGATAAGCTGGGCGGCAGCGGCATTCTGTTCACGCAGTTGCTGGCAGCGGATGCCGGAGAGACGGCGGTGATCTCGTTCAGCGACCGGGTGACGGTCCACCAGGAGTTCACGGCAAACGCGGAGACCGTAATCCACGCACTAGGCATGCTGCGCAAGGAAGGCGGCAGGGCGCGGATGCTGGATGCGATGCGGCAAGCGCTGGCGATGTTGGGAGAGCGTCCGGCGGGGCGCCGGCGAATCATTCTCATGATTGCGGAGAGGCGCGACCGATCGAGCGCGGCGCAACTGCCGGAAGTGATGGAGCGGGTGCAGCGGCTCAATGCCACGGTTTATTGGCTGACCTATTCGCCATTCCTGGAGCCGTTCACCGTGAAGCCAAAGACCGCCGAGGATCTGAAACCCGAGGCGGAACGGATCAAGATCAGACAATGCGCTCTCTGCCCGGCTCCCGACAACACCCCTGTGCCGCCCGACTTGGGACCAGGGGGTTTGATTTATGGGATGGCCGAGTTGTTTCGCTTGCACCAGCCGGATCTTTCCCGCCTGTTCACCAACACCACTGGCGGCCGCACCCTGAGTTTCCTGAAGAAGAACGCCCTGGAGCAGGCCATTCAACTGGTGGGCGAAGAGGTGCATCGGCAGTACGTCCTCAGCTTCGAAGCGAAGGGCGGAGAGCCCGGGAAGTTTCATGCGATTCGGGTGGCAGTGAAGAACCGCCCGGACCTTCAGGTAAAGACGCGCGAGGGATACTGGGCGCTGCAATAGTGGGGCAGACGGGGTACCCTCTGGGTCCGCCTGCCAACTCTTGATCGGGGCCACGGGTGTGTCCGCGGAGTGCTACGCCCGCAAGTGGCCTCCGTCAATCATACGGCGGAGGTAGTCCTCGTAGCTCATCTCGCATTCCACGAATTTCAACAACTCCGCCCTGGAAAGATGAAGCTCTCTGGCCATGAGTCGCAGCAGCCGATCATCCAGTTTCCTTTGCCCTGTAGGGGACTGACAAGCCTGACATGAATTTCCGGCGCTCTTTGCCGGAATTTCGCTGTCAGGCCTGTCTGTCCCCTCGCTCCTCGACCTTTTCAAAGCCCTTCCTCAACAGAACGTTGATTAGTAGCGATGCCAGGATCTCGGTCATGCAGCGGGCGTGACGGACCTCACGAGGCCCCGCATCTTTCGCTTCAATCGCCGGGCGTCCTGCGTGAGTTTAGGGTCGTCCGCCGACGCAATCCATTCCCACATGCCCCAGAATTGATCGGCAAAGGACTCCAGTGCCGCTTCCTGATCCCGCCCACGGCCTTGCAGCCCCAGGGGTTCATACTCCACCAGGCAGTACGGGCCCTCATCGCGCACCTCGAGGTCGATTGGCGCGCGCAGACCAAAAACCGTGTTGCCGTGAATGATGCGTACCACTCCCTCAGTGGCGTTTGCCGCGAGGGTCGCGAAGTTCTCCGCCCGCCTGCTCATCATCGTCATTCTATCGCACGGTCCATTCACATGCCATTCCGCTGTCTGTTGGGACGGGCCTTCGGCCCGCGAAACTTCATAGGGCGGGGCATGCTTTAGCTATGCTTTAGCTTGCCAGCCAGCCGGGGCCGGCCATGCCGTTTCGCTGTCAGGCCTGTCTGTCCCCGGTTTGCCGGAGAGTTTTCCACTCCGCCTGCGCAAACTCCCCGAGAATCTGGTGTACATCCCTCTGGTAGTCGGCATCGTCCGCCATATGTCGGAATTCCGCGTCCAGTGCCGACCGTCGCAGCTCGGCCAGTTGCCGGCGAAGTGCGCTTTCGACCAACTCATCCCTGCTCCCTGCGCGGCCTTCCTGGACCACCTTGTCAACTGCTGCCAAGAGGTCGGATGGCAATGCCACCGTCGTGGGTTCAGTGTTCATAGAGACGATTCCCTCTAACAGTTGACCC
>JADGNT010000372.1 GCA_017883345.1 Candidatus Solibacter sp.
TCATGAGCTTTCGCGGGCCGAAGGCCCATCCCAACAGACAGGCCTGACAGCGAATTTCCGGCAAAGTCAGCCAGAAATTCATGTCAGGCTTGTCAGTCCGTGGGTTCCGGCACCCTCAGGCCACCCGCCGCCCGGTTTCGTGGGTGTCGTAGGCGCACAGGGTCTCGAGTTCGCGCCGCAAGGCTGCCTGGCACAGCGTATCGAGCAGGCGCTGGACCGGGGCGAGATCCAGATGCTTGCGGCGGATCACCAGGTCGTAGCGTTCGCTGGCGAGCGCGATGAAATCCAGGCCGAAGGCGCGCGCGGCGGAGCCGGTGGCGACACAACAATCGGCCAGGCCCGCGTAGACGCGCCATGCCGCGGCCAGGTGGCCGGCCGCCGGGGCATCGTGGTATCCGGTCACCGACCGCGGCGCGATGCCGGCCGCCTGCAACTGTGTGTCCAGCAATTGCCGGCTGCCCGAACCCTTTTCCCGATTCGCCAACCGGACTCCGCGGCGAGCCAGGTGCTCCACCGCGCGGATCCGCTTGGGATTCCCGCGGCCCACCGCCAGACCCTGCTCCCAGATGGCGAAGGCGAAGACCGCGGTCTGGTTCTTCGAAAACTGTGCGCCCGCGGCCGCAGCGCCCGCGCCGCCGCTTTCGAGGTGTGTGCCGGCCACGTGCACCAGGCCCTCTTTGAGCAAGCCGAGGGCGGCGGAACTGTTCACCGGCGCGCTGACCAGCCCGGCATGGGCGCGCTCCAAGTGACGGGCGAGCACGCTGGTGGCCGGGTCGCAACCCGCGATCAGCACGCGATTGGCGGTTTCTTCGCCCAGCAGTTGCACGGTGGAGCCAGCCAGATCCACCAGCAATCCGTCGGCCGGCGCCAGGCGCCACGGCAGCGGGACCGAGGGCACGGCTACCAGCCGGCCGCCCACCCGGCAGAGTTCCAGCGGCGTACCGGGGAAGCGGTCGCCGCCGCCGATCAGTTGCGCGCGCACTACCGGCGCCGCGGCGGGCGGATCGGGGGCGAGCCGGAAGAGTTCCTCCACCGTGCTCTGCAGAATGCGCGCCAGCTTGAGCGCGACCGCCGTATTGGGGATGTAGTCGCCGGCCTCCATGGCGTAGATGGTCTGGCGGCTGACGCCGGCGGCGCGCGCCAGTTCCGCGGCGGCGATGCCCCGCCGCTTGCGGAGTTCGGAGAGCCGGCTCTCCACTCGCGATGCCGGCGTGGTATTGTCTCTTAAGAGTGACATCGTCGTTTATACATTACCACTCCCGGATAGCCGTTTTTCTCCTCGCCTGCGCCCAGACGGCGTGGGCGCAGGCGGGACGCGCCGAGCTCTTCGGCACGGTGCGCGATCCGGCGGGACTGGCCGTGCCGGGCGCAACCGCCGAACTGAGTGAAGCCAACACCGGGCTACGCCTTGCGGCCATCACCGGCGATCGCGGCGAGTACCACTTTGCGGCTCTGCTTCCGGGAGCGTACAGTGTGACCGTGGGCAAGGCCGGTTTTCGCACGCTGCAACGCACCGGCATCGAACGGTTCACCATCGGAAACGCGTCGCGCAATCCGGTGCGCGGGCCGGGATATCCGGCCGCGGACCCGATGGCCGGCAAGCTGTTTCATTCGCGAGAACGCCTGAGCGCCCAGATTCGCGCCGAGGCCTTCAATGGGAGCAACACGCCGCCGCTCGGCCAGCCGAACGGCAATTTCGGCGCGGCCGCGTTCGGCAGCATCACGCAGGCCAGCGATCCCAGAGCCTTCGAGCTTGCCCCGAGGGTAAAGTTTTGAGGGGAACAAGGCTCCGCCTTGGGCATCCGGGCGCAGCCAGGGCGTCATCCGAGCTTCGCTCGGATGGACAAGGCAGAGCCTTATCCCACCTGCTTGCGCTGGCACTATTCTGTGCGGCATGCGCCCCCCACGCGCCCTGGCAGAAGGTAACCGTCGCGGCCGCCGCGGACTTGAATTTCGCGATGCCGGAAATCGCCCGCCAATTTCACGCGGCCCACCCCGCGGTCGAATTGCAGATCGCCTACGGTTCGAGCGGCAACTTCTTCGCGCAGATCGGCAATCTCGCGCCCTTCGACGTGTTCCTCTCCGCCGACGTGGAGTACCCGCGCAAATTGGCATCGGCCGGCATCGGGGCGGGGAATTCGGTATTCACCTACGCGGTGGGCCGCCTGGTAGTTTGGGTGCCGGCCGGTTCTCCGCTCGACCCGGCGACGGCGCTGCGCGAGCCGTCGGTGAAACACGTCGCCATCGCCAACCCGCAACATGCGCCCTACGGCCGCGCCGCGCAGGCCGCGTTGCGCACCCTGGGGCTCGAAGAGAGCCTGGAGCCGAAGCTCGTGCTTGGCGAGAACATCGCGCAGACGCTTCAGTTTGTGGAAAGCGGCGCCGCCGATGCCGGCATCGTCGCGCTATCTCTGGCGCTGGCCCCTCCTGTGCGTGCCCGCGGGCGCTACTGGGAGATCCCGCTGGACGCCTATCCGCGCCTGGAACAGGGCGGCATTATCCTGAAGGATTCCCAGGCGGCGCGCGATTTCCGCGCCTTCCTGCTTTCCGCCGGCGGGCGGCGAATCTTGAAACAGTACGGTTTCGTCGTACCGGGAGAGTGATCCGGGAGAGTGATATGGACTGGCAGGCAATCTGGCTCAGTGTGCGGCTCGCGGCCTCGACTACGGCGATCCTGCTGGTTCTCGGGCTGCCCATCGCCTACTGGCTGGCATTTTCCCCGCGGCGATGGAAGTTTCTGGTGGAAGCGCTGGTCGCGCTGCCGCTGGTGCTGCCGCCGACGGTGCTCGGCTTCTACCTGCTGCTGGCCATGGGGCCGCGCAGCCCGCTGGGCGCGCTCTATGCGAAGCTCACCGGCGGCATGTTGCCGTTTTCCTTCCAGGGCCTTCTGCTGGCCAGCGTGCTGTACAGCTTTCCGTTCACGGTGCAACCGGTGGCCGCCGCTTTCGCCGGGGTAGACCGCAAACTCCTGGAGGCCTCCTGGTGTCTGGGCGTGTCGCGCGCCGCCACCTTCCGGCGCGTGATCGTGCCTCTCTCGTTGCCCGGCATCGCCACCGGAGCCATCCTCAGCTTCGCCCACACGCTCGGCGAGTTTGGTGTCGTGCTGATGGTGGGCGGCAACATCGCTGGGGTCACGCGCACCGTTTCGATTTCCATCTACGATTCCGTGCAGGCGCTGAATTACGCCGCGGCGAGTGCCACTTCGCTATTCCTTCTGTGCGTCTCTTTCACCGTGCTGGCACTCACCTACGCGCTCCAACGGCGCATCTGGGCGGTATGGCCGATCAACTGATTTGCCAGTGCCGCAAGCGCCTCTCGAAGGGCTTCGAAGTGGAGGCGGACCTGCGCATTCCGCTCCGCCAGGCGCCGGTCACCGTGCTCTTCGGCCCGTCGGGCTCGGGCAAGACTACGCTGCTGCGCATGCTCGCCGGTTTGGAGCGGCCCGATGCCGGATCCATCGTCTTTCGCGAGCGCCCCTGGTTCGACGGCGCGCGCAAAATTCACCTGCCCCCGCGGCAGCGTCGCGCCGGATTCCTGTTTCAGGACTACGCGTTATTCCCGCATCTCACGGTGGCGGAGAACGTTGCCTACGCCGCGTCCCGCGAGACTGCGCGCAAGCTGCTCGACACGTTCGGACTGGCGGAACTTGCCGCCAGCAAGCCGCGCGCGATTTCCGGCGGGCAGCAACAGCGGGTCGCCCTGGCGCGCGCGCTGGCGGCCCAACCCGCGCTGTTGCTGCTCGATGAACCGCTCTCCGCGCTGGATGCGTCCACGCGCTCCCGCACGCGCTACGAACTGCGGCGTATGCTTCTGGCGGGCGGCGTTCCCAGCATCGTCGTCACCCACGACCGCATGGAAGCCGTGGCACTCGGCGATTGGATGGCGGTGATGGTGGATGGGCGCATCCGCCAGACCGGGCCGGTACAGGAGGTCTTCCGGCGGCCGGCCGATCCCCAGGTGGCGGAATCGGTGGGCGTGGAGAACGTGCTGGCCGCGGAGATCGCGGGCCGCGAATCCGGCCTGCTCGTCTTACAGGTGAACGGCCAGGTGGGCGGCGCGCGGATTCAGTGCGTGGATTCCGGCGAGACCGGGCCCGTCTTCGCCTGCATCCGCGCCGAAGACGTCACCATCACGCGCCAGATGGATCAGGTATCGAGCGCCCGCAACCGGCTGGCGGGACGCGTGCGCGCGGTGATTCCGGAAGGCGCCGTGGCGCGCGTGGAACTCGATTGCGGTTTTCCGCTGGTGGCATTGGTCACGGCGCAATCCGCCGCCGAGCTGGCGTTGCGCGAGGGCGAGAACGTGTCCGCCGTGGTCAAGGCCACGTCGGTGCATCTGGCGGCGCATACGTGGATCGGCGGTGCGGCATAAGAAGTGGAGGATGCGGAAAGAATGCCCCCGGGAATGGGGGCATGGCAGCCTGGAAGGCCGCTCTACAATGGAGCTGATGGCCAGGAAGGAATCGTCCGTCAAGACCAACGCCGCGCGCATTCTGGATGCCGCGGGCATTCACTACGAATTGCGGGAATACACCGTGGACGAGAGAGACTTGAGCGCGCCCCGCGTGGCGGAAGAAATCGGCATGCCGCCCGAGCAGGTGTTCAAGACCCTGGTGGTGCGCGGCGATCGCTCCGGTGTCCTCATGGCATGCATCCCGGCCAATGCGGAGCTCGATCTGAAAGCTCTGGCCGCGGCCAGCGGAAACAAGTGGGTGGAACTCGTTGCCGTAAAGGAAGTCCTCGGCCTGACGGGCTACATTC
This sequence comes from Candidatus Solibacter sp., assembly GCA_017883345.1. Lineage (GTDB taxonomy): Bacteria > Acidobacteriota > Terriglobia > Bryobacterales > Bryobacteraceae > Solibacter. The sequence goes on from JADGNT010000372.1 coordinate 4,761, forward strand.
GCGGCGGCGTGTCCCCGATCGGCACCAAAAAGGTTTACCGGTGTTACCTCGATGAGACCGCCGATCTGTGGGACGTCATCTCGGTCAGTGCCGGCGTGCGCGGGTGCCAGTTGATTCTCGCACCGGACGATCTGGAGCGCGTCGTGGAAGCGCGGCGCTGCCCGATTGCCAGGAGTTGAGTTTCCCCGCTTAACCAAATCGTGTATACTAGCCGAAACGTGAACGTCGGGAACAACGCCGCTTGTTCCGGATGTAAACAGGGTTAGTTCAACACCAACGGAGAAAGGTTACAAATGAAAAAACTGGTTGGAATACTGGCGCTCTGCATAGCGCTTTCCACGTGTCTGTTTGGGCAGACGTCTTCCCTTGCGGGAACGGTCACGGATCCGACGGGCGCGGTAATACCTGGCGCCGTCGTTACCATCGTCAACACGGAAACCGGCTTGCAGCGTGAAGACAAGGCCGATACGCAGGGGCGCTACACCATGGAGCAGTTGCCGCCCGGCACCTACAAGCTGACCGCCAAGGCGACTGGTTTCGCGGACTTTACCGGAAACAACGTGCGTCTGTTCGTCAACCAGCCGGGCACCCAGCAGATAGTCTTCGATAAGCTCGGGTCCACCTCGACCACGGTGTCGGTGGAAGCCTACGCGGCGCAGCTCAACACCGTTGACGCTTCTCTCGGCAACGTCATCACCTCGCAGGCGATCGTGGAACTGCCGTCGTTCGCGCGCAACATCGCCAACCTGCTCACGTTCCAACCGGGCGTCGCCTACTTCGGCGGCAGCGACGACCGCAACGGTTCCGTCAACGGCGGACGGAGCGACCAGTCGAACATTACGCTCGACGGCGCCGACGTCAACCCGCAATCCAGCCGCGCGGCCTTTTCCAGTGTCCTGCGCGTGACCCCCGACTCGGTGGAGGAGTTCCGCACCACCACCAGCAACGGCGGCGCCGACACCGGCCGCGGTTCGGGCGCGGA
>JADGNT010000373.1 GCA_017883345.1 Candidatus Solibacter sp.
GGCCGGCGACGCCGGCATCCCTTTCGAACCCGGGGAACTCGCCGCCACGCTGCGCCGCTCTCTCGCCATGCCGGAGCTCGACCGCGAACGCCTGCGCCATGCCGCCATGGCCCGCGTGCGAGCCCGCTATTCCTGGGACGCGGTCACCGACGCGTATGAAAAGTTGCTGAAGGGAATGCGCTAACGCAGCTACGCGGCCTGGTGGACAGGTTCGTGGTGAAGCCGCATTAGTTGCTCTGCCTTCAATGCGACCATGGCATAGGTTTTTCCGTTATGATCGGCGAACTCGACTTCGTAGACACCGGGAGCCCAGGCCTCGACCACCGTGCCGACCTGGCCGCGCACCAAGCCCGTTTCGGGTAGGTCTTCGAGCAGTGCAACCACCGAATGCATCTCAACGCCCGTCATCACGAACCGTCCTATTCGTGCGTGCTCCTGTCAAACAGAAACTCTCTTCCCGTTCACCGTCACGTTTTCCAGCGTCAGCCCCGTGACGTTCTCCGTCACCGCGGCCTTCGCGGCGTTTTCAAAGGTGCAATTCTTCAGACGGATGTTGGTAACGGGGGCGTTCTTGAAACCGCGCAGCGACCACGCGTTGGCGCACTTCTTGACCTCCAGATTCACCACTTCGACATCGCGCACCACCGGAGTGAACGGCCCCTGGGCGCCTTCCTCGTAGTAGAAATCGACGTCGATGGCGGCTGCCGCCACCTGGCCGCACTTCACGTTGCGCATGTAGACATGCTCGATCACGCCGCCGCGGATCGCGTTGTTCTTGAAGCGCAGCACGCGGTCCAGGTGCGGGCTGTCCATCTGGCAATCCTGCGCGAACACGTTGCGGATGTCGCCGGAGCATTCGCTGCCCATGGTGACACCACCGTGGCCGTCCTTCATGATGCAGTTCTGCACGATGAGGTTCTCGCTCGGCGCGTGCAATCGGCGGCCATCGGCGTTGCGCCCGCTCTTGATGGCGATGCAATCGTCGCCGGTATCGAAGGTGCAGCCGTCGATCAGCACGTCGACGCACGATTCGGGGTCACAGCCATCGTTGTTGGGACCGTGGCTGGAGACGGTCACGTTGCGCGCCGTAACGTTCTTGCACAGCACCGGGTGCATTTCATACATCGGCGAGTTGACGATCGTGATGTCCTCAATCTGCACGTGGGTGCAACGGTAGGGCTGCACGAACATGGGCCGCAGATAGCCGCCGTCGCCGAACTTGCGCTCCGCGACGGGTGTACCCTTCTCGACCATCTCGGCCAGGGCGGCGCGGGCCTTGGGCTGATTCTGGTCGTCCGGCCCTCGCTTTCTGGCCCACGGCCACCAGTGCTCGGCGTTCGCCTGGCCGTCCAAAGTGCCGCCGCCGGTGATCCCGATATTCTCCTGGTCCAGCGCGTAAATGAAGGGCGAGTAGTTCATGCACTCCATCCCCTCAAAGCGCGTGAGCACGATGGGGTACAGCGTCGGGTTGGGGTCGAACCGGATGGTCGCGCCCTTCTGGACCACCAGGTTGACGCCGCTCTTGAGGTGGATGGCGCCGGTCAGGCAGACGCCCTCCCGGACCACCACGCGCCCGCCGCCCGCACGGTTGGCTTCCTCGATGGCCTTGCGGAAAGCTTCCGTGCAATCCGTCTTGCCGTCCGGTTTGGCGCCGTAGCGGGTCACGTCGAAATCCCGATTGGGGAACTTCGGCGGTTGAATGCGTTTCAGGATCTGCGGATAGAGCGTGGTCCAAGGATCGTCGGCGGCCCATGCGCGGGAACCGGCGAACGCGGCGCCCGCCACGGCTGCGAGGGCATGGCGGCGTGTGTAGGTAGACATCTGAACCGATGGTATGGCCGCGCAATACCTGCGTCAAGGGGAGAATCGTTTAGTGGGGCTAAACATACCATTTTCGGAATTTCACCTCCGCTATTGAACTATAATTTGGGTGGATCCCAACATGCTTACTTTGGAAAAATTCTCCCTCGGTGTAGGAGACCGTTTCGCGCACCAAGCCAAGGCGCAGTTGCAGGCTTGCGTGATGGCTGCGGCCCGCGGCGTCACCGTAATCCCCGTCTGGAACAAATCCAATCGCGAGCACGGCATCGTGGGCTCGGAACCCGCCAGCGTGCGCGCCGCCGCCGATGAGGCGGTGCGGCAATCTGGCTGGAAACAGCCGTACCACGTGGACGCCGATCACATCAACCTGGGTACCGTGGACCGCTTCATCGAGACAAGCGATTTCTACACGCTGGACGTAGCCGCGGCCATCGGCCAGCCGGCCGAGGCGGACCGCGTCGAGGCTTTCATCGAGCGTCATGCGGAACTCCAGGGAACCGTGAGCATCCCCGGCATCGCCCAGCCCTTCACCATCGACCGCGAAGCCATCGCGCACATCGTCCGCAAGTATCTGGCTGCCGTGCAGCAGGCGGGCGCCATCTACCGGCACGTGGACGAGAAGCGCGGCGGCCGCGAGTTCATCACCGAGGTTTCGATGGACGAGACCGATGCGCCGCAGACCCCGCCGGAACTGCTGGTCATCCTGGCCGCCATCTCCGACGAGCAGATTCCGGTACAGACCATCGCCCCCAAGTTCACCGGGCGCTTCAATAAGGGCGTCGATTACGTGGGCGATGTGGTTCAGTTCGAGAAGGAGTTCAGCGAAGATCTGTCGGTGATTGCCTTCGCCATCCGCCAGTACGGCCTGCCGGCCAACCTGAAGCTGAGCGTGCATTCGGGCAGCGACAAGTTCTCGATTTACGCCCCGATCCGGCGAGCGCTGCAACGGTTCGGCGCGGGAGTCCACCTCAAGACCGCGGGCACCACCTGGCTGGAAGAGTTGATCGGCCTGGCCGAAGCCGGCGGCGAGGGTTTGGATCTGGCGAAGCAGGTGTACGCCAAGGCATTTGAGAACCGCGACGCCCTGTGCGAGCCCTATGCGACCGTGATCGATATCGATTACGCGAAGCTGCCCGACCCCGCCGTGGTCAACGGCTGGACTTCCGAACAATACACTTCCGCGCTGCGTCACGACCAGAAGAATCCGGGTTTCAATCCGGACCTGCGCCAACTGCTGCATGTGGGCTTCAAGGTAGCCGCCAAAATGGGCGACAAGTACCTCAAAATGCTGGAGACCTGCGAAGCCAGCATCTCCCGCAACGTCATCGAAAACCTTTTCGAACGCCACATCAAACCGTTGTTTCTGTAGAGTATGCCGTTGCAGAAGCTCACTAGCTCCACTTCAGCCTTGCGCGCCCGTCGCCCACCCACCGGATCGCTAACGTGTCGCCGTGATCGGAGTTAAGATATCGCCATGAAAATCGGTAGACGCTCGATGACGAAGCTGTTGGCGGGTGCCGTGCCCGCCGCCTGGATGAGCCGCGCATCGGCGTGGCAGAAGCCCCGGCCGATCGCTCCTGGAGCTTTCCAGCCAACCTGGGATTCGCTCAAACAGTACCAGGCACCGGAGTGGTTCCGCGATGCCAAGTTCGGCATCTGGGCGCACTGGACCGCGCAGTGCGTCCCCGAGCAGGGCGATTGGTACGCGCGCAACATGTACATACAAGGCAGCGCCCAGAACAAGTTTCACGTGGCACGCTATGGCCACCCCTCTAAGTTCGGGTTCATGGAACTCGACAACCTGTGGAAGGCCGAGAAGTGGGAGCCCGACGCTCTCATGCAGCTCTATGTCAAGGCCGGCGCCAAGTACTTCTTCACCCTGGCCAATCACCACGACAACTTCGATTGTTACGCGTCCACGCATCACGCATGGAATTCGGTCCGCGTAGGGCCGAAGAAAGACATCGTGGGTATCTGGGCGGCCACCGCCCGCAAACACGGGCTCCGCGTGGGTGTGTCCAACCACTCGGCACACGCCTGGCACTGGTTCCAGACCGCCTACGGGTACGACCCCGAAGGCCCGCTCGCGGGCGTCCGCTACGATGGCTTCGCCACCAAGGAGCAGGGCAAAGGCAAATGGTGGGAAGGGCTCGATCCGCAGCAACTCTATGTCGGCCCCAGCATGGTCATGCCGGACGGCATCACCACCATCAAGGCCGCTCAGCAGTGGCACGACCAGCACGATCGCAAGTGGACCGAGGAACCGCCGCCCAACAACGCCGCGTTCGTCGACAACTGGTTCCTACGTTGCCAGGAACTGGTGGACAAGTACCAGCCCGACGTACTCTACTTCGACAACACCGAACTGCCGCTCGGCCAGGCCGGCCTCGATATCGCGGCGCACTTCTACAATGCCAACATGAAGAATCACGGCGGCCGGCTGGAGGCGGTGCTGAATTCCAAGGGGCTGACGCCCGATCACACCGGCACCATGGTGCTCGACATCGAACGCGGACGCGCCGACCGGATTCTGCCCGCTGCCTGGCAGACCGATACCTGCATCGGGGAGTGGCACTACCGGCGCTCGCTGTTCGAGAACCACCGGTACAAGACCGCCGATACGGTGGTCAAGACGCTGATCGATATTGTCAGCAAGAATGGCAACCTTCTGTTGAGCATTCCGGTGCGCGCCGACGGCACCATTGATGACGATGAACAGAAGCTCCTGGCGGGCCTGGCCGCCTGGATGCCGGCCAATCGGGAAGCGATTTTCGGCACGCGCCCTTTCACCGTCTTCGGAGAAGGCGCCCCGGACGTCAAGGGCAGCGCCAACTTCAACGAAAACGCCGCCCGCCCGTATACCGCCGAAGATATCCGATTTACCGTCAAAGGGCGCACGCTGTACGCCTTCGCCCTGGCGTGGCCTTCCGCCGGCAAGATCGCCATCAAGACGCTGGCTAAGGGCAGTCCCGGCTATCCCGGCGAAGTGGCCAAGGTCGAACTGCTGGGCAGCAAAGGCGCGCTGACCTTTGTTCGGGACACCAGCGGGCTGGTGGTCGATCTGCCGGAGCAGAAGCCGCACGATTACGCCTACGCGCTGAAGATCACACCGGCGTAGCGAAGTGGCATAAGGTGGGACAGGCCATCGCCTGTTGTGGCCTGTCATGCCTCGCTGAAGCACGGCTGTTTGACAGACGACACAAACCGATCGTCTGTCCCACCACCCTTCCCCTCATTGCGCGGCGCGGCGCGCCGCGTTACTCTTGCGGCATGTTCCGATCTATTTGTCCGATCGTTCTCTCCCTCTGCACGATTGCTTCGGCAGCCGACTCGCCTCAGTGGCGGGGACCCAATCGCGACGGAAAATCCGCCGAAACCGGCTTGCTCGCGCAGTGGCCCGCCGGCGGACCGCGCCTTGTCTGGAAGGCGCAGGGCCTCGGCGAAGGCTATTCCTCGTTCGCCGTGGTCGGCAATCGCCTGTACACCCAGGGGCAGCAGGGAGACCGGGAGTTCGTCCTCGCTCTCGACGTCGCCACCGGCAAGCAACTCTGGAAAGCGCCCACCGGCCGCGCCTTAAGCAATGACAAAGGCAACGGCCCCCGCGGCACGCCTACGGTGGACGGCAACCGCCTCTACGCGGTGGCCGGCGACGGCACGCTGGTCTGCCTCGAGACGGACACCGGCAAGCGCGTTTGGGGAACCAACTTCGTCGCGGATTTCAAAGGCCGCGAGCCGCGTTGGGGATACAGCGAATCGCCCCTGGTGGAAGGCGACCGCGTGATCGTCACCCCCGGCGGACCCGGCGCGTCCATCGTGGCCCTGAACAAAACCACCGGCGCGGTCATCTGGAAGTCGCAGAGCGACGGCGCCGCCTACTCCTCGGCAATCCCGTTCGATGCCGGCGCAACCCGCGGC
>JADGNT010000374.1 GCA_017883345.1 Candidatus Solibacter sp.
GTGGCGTGCTCGCTCCGGGTCAGCTGGATCTGGAAATTCACACTTCCCATCCGCCGGAACGAGAGCTCGCTGACGCTGAGGTAGAACTCGAACATCCGGCAGAACCGCTCGTCGTAGATCGCTGCAATCGTATCCCGGTTTGCGGCAAACCGTCGCCGCCAGTGCCGCAGCGTCTCGGCGTAGTGCATCCGCAGGATCTCGATATCGGTGGTGAACAGGCCCGACCGCTCGATTGCCGGCAGGATCTCCGACAGTGCCGGCGCGTACCCCCCCGGAAAAATGTATTTTGCCATCCACGGATTGGTGCTGCCGGGCCCATCCAACCGCCCGATCGTATGCAGCAACGCAACCCCGTCCGGTGCCAGAGAGCGCTTCACCACCTCAAAGAACCGCCGATAGTACCCGACCCCGACATGCTCGAACATGCCGACCGAGACGATGCGGTCGAAGCAGCGGTGCAGGCTGCGGTAATCCATCAACTCGAAGCTCACCCGGTCGGACAGGCCCGCCGCCGCCGCGCGCGCCTGTGCCTCTGCCAGTTGTTCCTGCGACAGCGTGATCCCGGTCACCCGCGCCCCGTAGTCCCGCGCCAGCGTCAACGCCATGCCGCCCCAGCCGCATCCGATGTCCAGCACCGTCAGATCCGGCCGGTCAAGCCGCAGCTTCGCCGCGATATGCCGCTTTTTCGCAGCCTGGGCGTCCTCAAGCGTCTCGTCGCCGGTGGGGAAATAGGCACAGGAATATTGCCGGTCCCGATCCAGAAACAGCGAATAGAGCCGCCCGTTGAGGTCGTAATGGTGCTCCACGTTGCGCCGCGACCGCCGGGCCGGATTGAACTGCGCCAGCCGCCGGACCATCTGGCTCAGCCCGTGGCGCATGGTCATTACGAGCTCGCGCGAGGTCTCCGCGACCATGTTCGTGCACAGTACATCCATCACGTCGTGGATACTGCCGTCCACCGGCACGAGCGTGCCTTCCATGTAACATTCGCCCACCGCCAGCGCCGGATTGAACGCCACCCTGCGCACCGCCCGCCAACTGGTCAGGTGCATCACCGCCTCTCGGCCGGGCGCTCCATCATAGGTGGACATTCGTCCGTCCGGCCAGCGTACACCCAGTCGGCCGATGACAATAAACCGCTTGAACAGATAATCGAGCACAATCCGCATGCCGAAAGCCCCTGAGTGACGACCCTCGTCGGAGAATGGCCCCGCAGCGGCGTCAACCGGCATTTCCCATATGAACGCCGTTCTTTCGGCAGATTTGAGCACTTCAGCCCCTCCGTCAAGGCTTTGGCTGTAAATTCGCTTGCAATACTGGCTCTGACTCCTCACCACCCATCAGTTTTCCGAGTGACGTATTGACGCCACGAATCTGTGTGTGATTCAAGGAGTCCGCCGAATTTGGAGCGGACCTGGGATGACCGGCGGGATAGCGCATCTGGCTGCTGGCATCAGGCTGGATTTGGCACAACGGCTAGCCGACCAACGTAAGACGCAGCGTGACAATCTCGCCTTGCTGACTGCGACCATGCTGGAAGTTCGCAGCGCCAATCTGATGGCGCTGGCAGCGGCCTTGCCGCGGGCGGCGGAACGGGCGGACATGCGCTACCAGTGGATTGCGCGCGTTCTCGCCAACCATCTGATTGTCTGTGATGAGGTCATGGAACCGTTCGCGCGCGAGGTGCTCGCGAAAGCCAGCGCCGAGGGGCGCGTGGTGCTGATCATGGACCAGACCAAGGCCAACGATCGCCATCAGATTCTGATGCTGTCGCTGCGCTTCGGCGAGCGTGCACTGCCGCTGGCATGGCGGGTCAAGCAGACCGAGGGCGCGATCGGGTTCGCTGTTCAGAAGGAACTCCTCGCCACCATTACGCCCTGGCTGCCGCCGGAGACCGAGATCTGCCTGATGGCTGATCGGTTCTACGGCACACCGGATTTGATCGCCCTTGCCACCGCCAAGGGCTGGAGCTACCGGCTTCGTTTGAAGTCAAATCTAAAGATTTTCAAAGCCGGTCAAAGCCTCTCGCTTGCCGAACAGATCGCCAACAAGCGCTTCAACCTCCCCAACATCGAACTGACCCACCGACGCATCCCCACCAACATCGGCATCATCAACGACCCCGGCCATGACGAGCCGTGGGTGATTGCGATGTCGGACAAGCCGACCTACCTGACCACGCTCGACTATACCGCGCGCTGGGGCATCGAGCCGATGTTCTCCGACTTCAAGTCGCGCGGCTTCGGCCTCGAACAGAGCCAGCTGCGCGCTCCCGATCGCCTCGCACGGCTGTTGCTGGTCATGAGCCTGGCACTGTATTTTGCGGTCTCCACCGGCTTGTGGGACGCCGCGGTCAATCCCGCCGTGGACGAAAAAAAAGCCCGCGCCGTCAGCCAAAAAACCTGAACCGCGGAAAACTGTCCTGGTTCACCCGCGGCTTGCGCCGCATCGTCAGATTGATCCAGTTCTGCCTGCCCATCCCGCCGCTCTGGGCTTCAGGTTGAAACTGATGGGTGGTGAGTCTCGAACCCTCAAGATATGGACCCGCATTTCCCAGATGACCGTGGATTTCCTTGTACGTTCCGGCTGAATCTGTCATGAGTATCAGCATGTTATGGTCGGATTGGACGCACGCGGATGGAACACCCAGCAGGTGAAGCGGATGACGGGTCCCTCCGGGTGGATTTCGACCGCCGCCTGAAGCTGGAATTCCATGGCAGTCGCATCACCTCGGACGCTGGTCTTCTTGCCTATCGCGAACTGGACGACGCGCTCGGGCTGACCGATCTGGCGGGTTCGGCATTGTCGGAATGCCGTCGCGGCAGGAACACGCGCCATCTGCTGACCGGCCTGTTGCGCCAGTCTGTGTTCGGCCGTCTCGCGGGCTATGAGGATGTCAACGACGCCGACCGCCTCGCGCACGACCCGGCGATGCGCGCTGTGGTGGATCGGGGCGGGTTGGATCGTCGTGCCGCTTCAACCAGCCAGATGGGCCGCTTCGAGACCGGGTGGCTGGCCAGCGATATCAACCGCGCCGCCCTGGCCGATCTGTCTGGTGCGTGGATCGACCGGGTGCACGCGCGCCGGCCGCAGACGACCATCGTGCTCGACATGGACAGCAGCGTCAGCGAGACCCACGGCGCCCAGGAGGGGTCTGCCTATAATGGCCACTTCGGCTGCACCTGCTACCATCCGCTGTTCGTGTTCAATCAATTTGGCGACCTGGAGCGGTGCGGCCTGCGGCCGGGCAACGTCCACAGCGCCGCCGACTGGCGTGATGTGCTGGAACCGGTGGTGGCGCGTTACCGGCACAGGATGAAGCGCCGCTATTTCCGCGGCGACGCGGCCTACGCAAACCCCGGTATCTATGAGTTTCTCGAAGCCGAGGGCTACAAATACACGATCCGCCTGCCCACCAATGCGGTCCTTCAGCAACGCATCGGCTGGCTGCTGAAGCGCCCTATCGGTCGCCCGCCAAACCAGGTGCGGCGCTATTACGCCAGCTTCAGCTATCAGGCCGCGTCATGGAACAAGGCCCGCCGGGTGGTGGCCAAGGTGGAGTGGCACCCCGGCGAACTGTATCCCCGCGTCGGGTTCATCGTCACCAACATGACCCGCCCGGCCGAGCGGGTGGTGATGTTCTACAATCACCGCGGCACCGCGGAGCAGCATATCAAGGAGGGCAAGATCGCGATCACCTGGACGCGCCTATCCTGCCACCGCTTCGCCGCCAACGCCGTGCGGCTGCAACTGCACGCACTGGCCTACAACCTCGCCAACTTCCTGCGCACACTGGCCCTACCGGAGGAGGTCAAGCATTGGTCGATGACGACGCTACGCGACCGGCTGGTGAAGATCGGCGCCAAGATCGTCCGCCATGGCCGGTCGATTACCTTCCAAATGGCCGAGGTGATGGTGCCTGGTGCTCTGTTCCAGAAAATCCTGGCCGCTATCGCGGCGCTCCGGCCGTTGCCGCCCGCCCGATGTTAGAGGATCAGCGTCAGACTGGGCCTATCTGGCTGCCGGCCGGAGACCTGCGTCCCGAGGCAGGCTCACGGGTCCAAATTCTCGCTCACACAGCGATCGTCGGCCAGTCGGCAAGGCTCCAGCCGTCTTCCCAGCGTTTCACCGTTGCCGAACGCCCGGTTTGGTGGCTAGCGTGCCTCCGTGACGGCCAAGGTGGCCGTTCATCGGGGGAATCCCGGCTGAGTAGTTTCCGAGCCTGTGCGGGGCCTTCGCGAGAGCCTTCCATGACGCACTTGGTCAGAGGCCAGACGGCACTGACCCTTCGCTGCTCCGTCTATCTGCCGAGCAGGATGCATGTGCACGAGGCCCTTGCAACGCAAAGGAGTTCGACCATGGTCGAAACCACTTCGATTACCTCCGGAACCCTCATCGCGGCCAACAAGGTGAAGGGCACCAACGTCTATAATCCGGCGGGGGAGAAGCTCGGGAGCGTTGATGACATCATGATCGACAAGGTCAGCGGTCGCGCGATCTATGCGGTGATGTCGTTCGGCGGCTTTCTCGGCATGGGCGAGATGTACCATCCGCTGCCGTGGGCGACCCTGAAGTACGACGCGCAGAAGGGTGGCTACGTCGTAAATCTGGACAAGAGGCAACTGGAAGGCGCGCCATACTACGACCCCAATTCGGACTTCGAATGGACGCCCGACTATGGCCGCAAGGTGGACAGCTACTACAAGGCGCCAAGCTACTGGATGTAAGTTTCTGTAAGGCGTGTTGGCCGGCGGCAGCAGGATCGCGGCCGGGATTGGCAGGCCCGTCTGACCAGTTGAAACCGACCACTCCCGCGGCCATTGGCCACGGGAGTTGCCCGCGAGGGCATCAACAAGTGGAGAGACAGCGACATGGACAAAGATCGTATCAAAGGCGCGGCCAAGCAGGCCAAGGGCGCCGTCAAGGAAGCGGTCGGGAAGGCCGTCGGTGACGGCAAGCTGGCCGCCGAAGGCAGGAGCGACAAGGTCGAAGGCAAGATCCAGAATGCCGTCGGCGGCTTGAAGGATGCGCTGAGGAAGTAATGCCACGCGGGAACGCCCGGAGCGGGATCAACGCCCGCGGAGGGCTTCCGGTGCGCATGATCGATCAATTGAAAGGAACCGCCGTGGCACGTTCTATCACACTTCTGGCGGGTGCTGCCGTCCTCGCGGCGGCACTGAGCGGCCCAGTTCGTTCGCAGGGCGCGCCGCAGACCGTGACACTGATGAAAGTCGACCCGACAACGCTCGCCACCGGCTATCGAACATCCAAGGTGGTGGGCAGCACCGTCGTCAACGAGGCCAACGAGACCGTGGGGACGATTGACGATCTGATCGTTACGCCCAACGAGAAGGTGCCCTTCGCGGTCCTGTCGGTCGGCGGCTTCCTGGGCATGGGCACGAAATACGTCGTCGTGCCATTCAGCGCGCTCCAAGTGAAGGACAAGAAGATGGTGCTCCCCGGCGCCACCAAAGATTCGCTGAAGGCCCTTCCGGACTTCAAGTACAACACCTGATCGACCGACGTCCATCGCCCTATCCTACCGGTGCCGACGTCTCCATGGAACCAGAATGCACCCATCAGCGTAACGAGGAGTATAGCCGCCACGCTAATGGCTGGATTGATCGCGTTCGGTCGTCAGCCATTCGGCCGAAGGATCCACTTGCCTAACGCCTAAACTCGGTCAGTCACCACCGGCTTAATGGCAGACAACTTTGGAGAACTC
>JADGNT010000375.1 GCA_017883345.1 Candidatus Solibacter sp.
TGGGATGGCAAGACCGCCAAAGCGGTGTAAGAAGCCGCCGGCGTTTCAGACCACGGATATCGGCCCCGGCGGGGAACTGCCGGGGCCCCCAGCCCTGGGCCGGCGTCTACCAGGCCTTTGGCTACGCATGACGCAACGGGACCGCGACGGTGCACACGCCGACTTGCACGTGAGTGTCATTTGGGCTGTTCCATCTCCGGCTCCTCACCTCCGCCACGCGCGGCTCGACATCCCAATCGCCGCGGTAGAGCGCCCGCATGCCGCCAGGCGTGCGACCTTTGCCCCTCGTGCTAGTCTGAGTTGATCATGCGCAGACGTGTGTTCCTCCGGATGGCGGCCGCAGCCGCCGTGGGGCCGGTGAGCGGTCTCGCCCAGCGCCGCGGCGCAACTGATGCCGTGACGCTCGACGCCGCGGCGCGTGCCTACCGCGTCCAGCCCGGCGGCAGCATCCAGGCGGCGCTCGAGGCGGCCGCGAAGGATCCGGCCAACAAGATCGTCTACGTCCACGCCGGGACCTATCGCCCGGCGGCGCACGGGCAGGCGCTGATCTGGTTCAACAGGCGGCACGACGGCATCACGCTCGAAGCGGTCGGCGAGGTGGTGCTGACCGCCGCCAATCCAGCGATCGCCGACAACAAGGCGCCAAGCTTCCCGGCGGTCGTCAATCACGTCGTCTATTTCGGCGACGGCGTATCGACGAAGACCGTGCTGCGCGGCTTCCGCGTCACCGGCGCGAACAACTACACCACCGGCACCGGCGAGCGCTCGCCAATCGAATCCGATGACCTGCGCAAGACGCCGTTCTTCTATCTCGATGGCGGCGGCATCAAGATCTATGCGCGCGCCTATCCGACCATCGAGCGCGTCGAGGTGGTCGGCAATTACACCAGCCCATGCGGCGCCGGTGTATCCGTGGAGCACCTCGGCCGGCCGCTCGACGCCGCGGTGTTCCGCGACTGCATCTTCCGCGACAACCGCACGCAGGTCACCGGCGCGGCGTTCGACCTCCTGCACGGCAGCCGCGCCACGCTCGACAACTGCCTGTTCGTCGGCAACATCGCTAATCTCGGTGTGGACTACGTCGGCCTGCTGACCGGCGGCGAGTATCACCCGGAGCACGGCTCGGGTGCGATGACGGTGTTCGAGAGCTCCCGCGCGGAGGTCAGCCGCTGCACCTTCACCGGGAACTGGGCCGGCGTCGACGACAACGGCACCGGCAGCACTTACGTGAAGTCGATCTTCTGGAACAACACGTTGAAGGGCGGGATCTCTACCGGGGCGCGCTACGAGATCGACATCACCAGCGGCGGCGGCGTTCGGGAATCGTTCATCCACGGCGAGACGAACGACCTGCGGGGGACGATCGATCGAGCGGTGAACACTTTTGATCCGCCGGATCCGCGCTTCGACGCGCAGTTCGTGCCGCAGGCGCCGGAGTACGGGGCGGTGGGCTACCGGCCGGCGGCCGCGGCATCGCGCGGCCGCACCAGCCGGTAGCCGATCGTGACTACTGTTCGCGGACGCCGATTCGCGAATTGAGCATGAACGGAGCGGCGTTGGCGGCGGATCAGTTTGGTGATCGCGTGACAAGCCGGGCAAGCCTTCTTTGAACAGTAGGTGCCTGATGCAGAAGACCTTTGCAGCCGACCGTTGTCCGATCAGGTGTCCGATCAGGTTTGACAGGTTATGTAGCTTCTGTTATCATCTCTTGCCAGGGTGGTCCATGGGTAAACTCGCAACCCCTTTGTTTACAGTGGTTCCCGGCATGGACGAGTACGTGGAAGTACACCTATGACGACTACGCTCCTCCAAAGGCTCCGTAGTAATCAGCCCCATGTTCGATTGATCGTCGCCGCGCTGATACTCGCGTATCCCTCAGTGCGTGCCTTTCAGGCCCCATCGGGTACTGCATCACCGCCTGAAATCCGCTACCCTGCGAAGGACGTGGGAGTCGATTCGCTAGTACGCCGCGCCCAGGAACAGAAGCAGGCCGCAACCCAGTACTCCGTTGTTCACGATTTCCATTTCGAGGACAAACTTCCTGAAAGTGGCATCACGTTCCGGCAGCGAATTGTCGATGACTCCGGGCTGAATTACAAGCCGGTTCATTACGATCACGGCAACGGAATAGCCGTGGCGGATGTGGATGGCGACGGTCTTTATGACATCTACTTCGTGAACCAGGCGGGGCCGAGCGAGCTATGGAAAAACCTCGGCGGTGGCAAATTCCGCAAAATCGATAACCCTGCACTTGCCATCTCCGGGCGCATCGCAGTGGCCGCTTCGTTTGCCGATATCGATAACGATGGCGATGAAGACCTCTATGTCACCACAGTGCGGGGCGGCAACCTGTTATTCGAGAACGACGGTCACGGGAACTTCCGCGATATCACGCGCGAAGCCGGCCTTTTGCATTCAGCGCATTCCTCCGGCAGCGTGTTTTTCGACTACGACCACGATGGCAGGCTCGATCTTCTGGTATGCGACGTGGGGCAGTACACGTCGGAGAAGAAGGGCGCTCAGGGCCAGTTTGTAGGATTGCCGGACGCATTTTCCGGCCATATGTATCCGGAGCGATTCGAGCACCCAATCCTCTATCGCAATCTGGGCAACAATCGATTTAAGGATGTGACCGCGGCGGTGGGGCTCACGCCGCATGGATGGTGCGGAGATGCCGCCGTCGCGGATGTCAATGGCGATGGCTGGCCCGACGTCTACTTTTTGAATATGATGGGCGCGAGTCATTACTACGAGAACCAGGGCGGGAAGGGTTTTGTCGAGAAGACTAAAACCTATTTTCCGAAAACCTCCTGGGGCGCCATGGGGGTTAAGTTCTTCGATTACGATAATGATGGCCGCCTGGATTTGTTTGTGACCGATATGCATTCAGACATGCAGGAAAATGTAGGGCCGGAGCTGGAACAAAAAAAGGCTCCGTCGCATGCCCCCGACAGCTTCCTCATGGGTCCGGCCTCCAGCTTCGTGTTTGGCAATTCGATGTATCACAACACGGGAAAGGGTCCGTTTGAAGAAGTTTCCGACGCCATGGGGGTCGAGAACTACTGGCCATGGGGACCGAGCGTCGGAGACATCAATGCGGATGGATGGGATGATATCTTCATTGCGTCGTCTATGAACTTCCCTTTTCGATATGGGATCAATTCCATGCTGCTCAACGACCACGGGAAAAAGTTTCTGGACGCCGAGTTCCAGTTGGGCATTGAGCCGCGCCGCGGGGGGCGAACACACACGCCGTTCTTCCAGTTGAACTGCTCCGCCATGCCTCCGGATCCGCAGGAGATCATGCACGAGATTTGCGCGAACCGTAAGGGCACGGTCACGGTTATGGCCCCGCTCGGGAGCCGCGCTTCCGTTTTGTTCGATCTGGATAACGACGGGGATTTGGATCTCGTGACCAACGATTTCAATTCGGAGCCTCAGATTCTGGTGAGCGATCTTGCGGCGCGCAGACCGATCCATTGGCTGAAAGTGCTGCTGACCGGAACCGCATCGAACCGCGACGGTTTGGGCGCCACGGTACGTGTGATCAGCGCAGCCGGCGCAAAATATTTCAAGTACAACGATGGCAAGTCCGGATATCTTTCGCAAAGTTCTCTGCCGCTCTACTTCGGGCTTGGTGACGAAAATGCGATTTCACGCGTCGAAATTCATTGGCCTTCCGGCCGCGACCAGGTTATTACACAAGGTCTGCGCGCGAACGAGATCCTGCGCGTGACGGAACCAAAGTAATGCGCGCGGCAGGTCTCAGATTTGCGATCCTTGTCAGTCTGCCGGGTTTGCAGGCATTCGCCCAGCCTCCGTCCCCCTGGGACCGCGGCGCGCGACTGGCTGAGGAAGGTAATTACGCTGCCGCTGTGCAGACGCTGACTTCGGCTTTGGCATCCTCCCCCGCGCCAACTGCTGCTCCCTATTTGTTGCTTTCCGATTGCTATGTACAGATGAAGCGACCGACGGATGCCGAGCGGATTCTTCGCAAGGGACTTTCGGCCCATCCCGCCAATCCTGTCCTGGAGTTGTTCCTGGGTGAGTTACTGATGGATGTACAGTCCTACAGCCTGGAGGCGGGGCAGTTACTCGAACATTCGGTTCGTACCGCACCGCACGATCCGGAAGCCAGGCATTCTTACGCACGGTGGGCCCATATGAATTTGCGCGAACGCATCTGCGTGGCGCAGGAAAAAGCCGCCTTACTCCTGCCCGGTCTCGACGACGTTACGCTGCTGGAGATGAACACCTTGTTGGGGATCTGTTCCGGCCGGATCGAGGATGCCGCGGGAGCACGGGCTGCGTTTCGACGGGCCAACGCAATCAATTTACGCCAGAAGACCTACGATCCGGTGACGGCATGGCAATACGTGCAATTCCTGCGGCGCTTCGGTGAGGATGCCGAGGTTCAGTCGATTGTCGGGGAGATTCTCGAACGCGTTCCCGAGTTTGGGCTGGCCCGCCTTGAGCGCGCCAAGTACTTCGATCGGGAGGGCCAGCCGGATAAGGCGGCTGAGGCAGCGCAACTGGTGTTGCAAAGTGCGGGAAACGATTTGGATGTTGAGCGCGCAGCTCACGGGATTCTTGCGCGGTCATTTACTGCACTGGGTGAGACGGCTAACGCTGCCCGCGAACAGGCGTGGATCGAGGCCCATCCTGACCTTGAAACGCCGGTCAGGTGATATTCCCCGCCGGCCCGCGACCTTTGAACACGTGATGAGGAATGTGAGTCTCGCTGCAGCCCCTGTCCGAAAGCAACCGATTCTCTATAATCAATTCACCGCCCGGCAATTGGGAGACTATGTGGAAGTCCTGATTTCCGGCAGGTAGCGCCGAAGCGATAGAACGAAAGATATGATGAGACCCACGGCCGCGATGCTCCTGCGCAAAGCTTTCCGGATCTTCGCTGCGAATTTGCTGCTTGCCGCGCTCTTGCCTCTCGACAGCGAGCAGGCCGCCAGACCGCAGCCCCGCCCAGCCGGGGTGCAGTTCAATAGAGTTGCGGAGTCGGGCATTACCTTTCGCCACGAAAACGGGGCTTCGGCCGAGAAGCACATGTTCGAGACCTTCGGCTACGGGGTGGGCGTGATCGATTTCGACAACGACGGCCAGCCCGACCTGTTTTTCGCCAACGGAGCCGACCTGGCCCACGGCAAGCCATCGCCTGGCAATGCGCTCTATCGCAATCTGGGCAACGGAAAATTCGAGGATGTAACTGCCAAAGCCGGTGTCGCGGGCAACGGGATGTTCGCTACCGGCGTGACCGTGGGCGACTATGATAACGACGGCTACCTGGATATCTACGTCACGGGCTACGGCGGTAATCAGCTCTTTCGCAACAATGGGGACGGGACCTTCAGTGACGTGACGGCCAGGGCTGGAGTGGGTGCCAGTGGGTGGAGCAGCAGCGCCGCCTGGGTGGACTACGATCGCGACGGCTACCTGGATCTGTTCGTGGGACGCTACGTGGACTCCGACATTCGCAAGCCGCCGTACTGCGGATATCAAAAGCCGGGCTACCGCATGTATTGCGATCCGCAGTTGTTCGACGGGACGCCGGCATTGCTGTACCACAACAATGGGGATGGCACGTTCACCGAGGTCTCCCGCCAAGCCGGCGTGGCGAATCCGGCGGGAAAAACTTTGGGGGTGGCCATCGGCGATATCGATGGCGATGGATGGCCCGATATCTTCGTGACCAAC
>JADGNT010000376.1 GCA_017883345.1 Candidatus Solibacter sp.
GGCGATTTCGGCGGCCCGCTCTTCGAGGCGGTTGACGGTGGGATCTTCGCGATACACGTCGTCGCCGACTTCGGCTTCGAACATGGCGCGCCGCATGGCGGGCGTGGGCTTGGTAACGGTATCGCTGCGCAGGTCGATCATAGGTTCAAAAACTCCTGGAAGACTTCGTTGGAGAGCAAGACCCCGCGTTTCGTGAGGCGGAGGGTGGCGCCATCGGTTTCGAGCAGGCCGGCATCGAGGAAGCGGTGGATGGGCGCGTCGAAGCGGCGCCATTCCTCGGGGGCGGGGCGTATGCCGGCGGAGAGGCGTAGGCCAACGAAGAAGCGCTCGTCGGAACGGTGGGGTACGGCATTGATATGGCCGGCGCCCCAGCCAGCGACCTGGCCTGCGCCCGACAAATAATCTTCGACCGACTCGGGGTTCTGGTGGCGGGTGCGGCCGTCGAAGGAGTGGGCGTCGGCCCCGAAGCCGACGTACGGCTCCAGCTTCCAATACTTCAGATTGTGGCGCGATTCGAAGCCGGGCCGGGCGAAATTGGAAATCTCGTAGCGCGCGATCCCCAGTGCCGCCAGGCGCTCGACGGCCAGTTCGTAGAAATCGGCCGTGGCGTCGCCGGAGGGCGTGTCGAGGGCGCCGTAGCGCACCCCGCCGAGCAGCATTTCCTTGCCGAGGCGGCTGTCCTCATCCACTTCGAGCATGTAGACGGAGACGTGTTCCGGCGCCAGGCGCTCCACCCAGTCGAGAGATTCGCGCCAGGAAGCTTCGGTCTGGCCGCTCAGCCCGGCGATCAGGTCGATATTGATGTTGTGGATGCCGGCGGCGCGCAGCACGGCAATCTCGCCCGAGACCACCTGCGCGGTGTGCGTGCGCCCGGTGCGGCGCAGTTCCTTTTCGACGAACGATTGCACGCCGAGAGAGACGCGGTTGATGCCGGCATCGGCCCAGGCGCGGGCGGTGACGGGCGCGATGTTGCCGGGAGCGGCTTCGATGGTGGCTTCCGCCCAGGGATGTCCGGGGATCGGGCGGAGCAGGGCGCGCAAGGCATCGGGCGCGAGATTGCTCGGGGTACCGCCGCCCAGGTAAACCGTGCCGGGCGTCCAGGCGAAGTGGTGCGCGCGGATTTCGCGCGCTAGCGCCTCGCGGTAGCGCACCTCGAGGTCGCGCGGGAAAACGCCGCTCGAGAAATTGCAGTAGGTACACTTCTGCGCGCAGAACGGATATGAGAGGTAGACGCCGGGCACGTTAATATTCAATGATAACGCGCGGGCCGAGCAAACCCGGGGACAGACCCGGGTGTCCACGCAAACCCGGGGACAGACCCGGGCCCAGAGGGCGCCCCCCACGCGGCGCAAGAGACGCGCCTTGGGACACTCAGGTCTGTCCCGGCGGCGCCGTGTGATAGGTTCAGTATTATCCATCATGCGCGCCTTCATCCTGGCTCTAGGTCTCTACTTTTCCTTTGTGCATCCGGCCGCGGCGGGCGGGCCGGTGGAGAAGATGCTCGACTTCTTCGGCCGTCTGCGTAAAGCGGAGACGGAGCAGGCGGCGCATCGAGCGGTGCCGCACGTGGAAACGCGCTTCTCCGATGGCGAAGTGAATGAGTACCTGGCCTACGCATTAAAGACAAGACCGCGCCCCGGGGTCAAGTCGATTCACGTCGAATTCGCGAATGGGAATTACATCGCGACCACCGTGATGGCGGACCTCGACGCACTGGAACGCTGGAAGCCGGGGACCATCCCCGGTGCGCTGCGCTGGGTGTTGAGCGGCACCAAATCGTTACGCGTGGACCTGCGGTTTCGGCAGACCACGGACAAGCTGGTCGGACTCTCCGTGGAGAAGGCGTATTATCAGGATCTGCGTATCCCCGCGCTGGTAGTCGAAGCGATGATGAAAATTTTGGCGGCGCGCCAGCCCGAGCACTACGATTTGAACCACCTGACGCTGCCCATGCGGCTGCGGCGGATGTGGACCACCGGCCACACGATCAGCGGAATGAACTGACAGGAGGTGCAAACCCGGCAGGTTATGCCGATATGTGAAGACGTGGGAGCGGACACCAAAATGCAGATCCCGGTATGTCTTTCGATAGTCTTCTGCCTGGCGTGCGCATTGCCGGCGCAGCGTCCGGCATTCACCGCGCCAGGCAATCCCGCCTACTACCGCATGAAGAAGGTCACCATCGTGGATGAGCACGGCTTCGAGCGGCCCCTGCTTGCGTTGAGCCTGCTGATTCCCGCCGATTGGCAGTTCCATGGCGCCGTGCAGTATGCCAAGGCGGCCGGTTGTCACGCCAATCTGTTCCAAGTGACCTTCCGCGCGGCGAGCCCGGACGGGAAACTGGCGCTGGAACTGTTCCCGGGGAACACCTGGCAGTGGGCCGACGATGCTGGCGCGGTGCGCCTCATGCAGTCCAGTAATCGGCAACTGGCGCAGTCCGGCTATAAGGGTTGCGACATCATGCCGCCGCTGGCCGCCGGGGAATTTCTGAAGCAAACGGTGCTTCCCGCGGTGCGGCGTGAGGCGCGCGTAGCGGCCATCGAACCGATGCCCGAGATCGCGCGCGAAGTGCAGCAGCAGCTCCAGCAGGCGCAGGCGGCCGCGGCCCAGCGGGGAATCCAGGTACGCACCCGCGGCGACGCCGGCCGGGCGCGCCTGGCATACGACGTCAACGGGCAGGCCATGGAAGAATGGGTCACCGCCGTGACCTACTCGAGCGCCGTGACGGGTCCGGCGTTCAACATGGGGCGCATGGGGCAGACGTTGTTCTACACCTGCGCGGCGGAGGGTGTGTTCGGATTACGCGCGCCGCGAGGCCAACTGGAAGCCAGCGAGAAGTTGTTCCTCATGATGCTTTCCACCGTCAGGCTGGACCCCGAGTGGCACGGGCGTGTCATGCAGGTAATCGCCAACATGCAGGCCACGGACACCAAGGGCGCGGCGGACCGCTCCCGGATCATCACGCAAAGCGGCAAGGACATCGGCAACATCATCCACCAGACTTACGAAAACAAGAAGCAGTCGGACGAGCGGGTGGCACAGGGCTTCAGCCAGTACATCCGCGGGGTGGAGACCTACCGGAATCCTTCAACCGGCGAGACCGTGGACCTGAGCAATCAGTACGGCCACGCATGGGCCGGGAACAATGGCGAATACATCCTGAGCGATTCGGCGAACTTCGACCCTAACGTCGCGGTGCGAGGAAACTGGACACGGCTGGAGCAGGTGAAGCGGTAGCCATACAATTTCGCACAAATGCCCTCCGGCTCGCGACGTCCGGCGCGGCTTTTCTCAGCCGACCAGTTCGGGTTCCGAGATGCCCGCGCCCTTCCTGCCTTGCAGCTTGAGCTTCATCATCGCAGGCTGCTGCTCGAAGGGGATGGAGAATTCCCGTTCGATGCGCTCGCGGTAGACGGGACCCGAGTTGTAGGCGCAGAAGGGGTAGATCTTGCCGTTGGGGGCGGCATAGTGGATCACGCAGCGCTTGACTCGTTCCACGTCGTAATTATAGGAATCCATGAAGTGCATCCCGGCCAGCATCAGGGTCTTGTAGGTGAAGCCCTGGGCCTCGCTATCGCCGCGGCCGTAACTCTTGTCGGTCATGCCTTGCAGCGTCTGCAGGAACTTATTGAAGGTCAGGCCTTGCGGCGCCTTTTCCTCGTGGAAGAACTTGCGCAAGCTGTTCCACGCTTCGAACTTGGTGAAGAACTGGAATCGGCGCTTGCCGGCCTTGCGGGAAAGTTCATCCATCTCGCGCAGCATCGGACCGATCTCCACGAACTGCGTCACCGGGACGGCTTTGCGGTTCTGGTCGACGAACAGATAGGTGCCCAGCGAGCAATGCGGGTGGCAGCTCAACGTGGTGGTTTCTTCGCCGCGCAGGGCGCTGAGCAGTTTGGAGAAGGGCGTGACGCAGGAGAGGGGAAACCAGTCCTCGTAGGGATCGGCGATGCCGGTCTGCTGCTGAATGGCGTGGGCGAAATCGGAGAGCGTGAAGCGCTTGGCTTCCAGCTCATGCCTGGCGATGCGCCCGGTGAAGGCAACCGGCTGGAAGCTGATCCCGCTGGTGCAATCGATGTACTCCAGGGCGAGCCGTACAATGTCGCCGATCTCGTGATCGTTCAGGCCTTTTACAATGGTGGGGACGAAGACGATCTTGAGCCCGGCCCGCTTGACGTTCTCGATGCACTGGAGCTTTTTCTCCCACAGCGACTCGCCGCGCGTGCGGCGGTAGACATCGTCGCAGACGCCGTCGAATTGCAGGTAGAGCGTGTGAAGGCCGGCTTCCTTGCACTGCTCGGCGAATTCCAAATCGGTGAATTTCAGGCCGTTGGTGGCCACCTGGGTGTGCGAAAAGCCCATTTCTTTGGCGAGCCGGAGTGCGTCCAGGAAGCGCGGGTAAATGGTGGGCTCGCCACCGGAAAACTGTACGATGCGGCCGGCGACGGGGCGCTGGTCGCGCAGCGCCTGAAGCATTTTGCGGACCGTCTCGAAATCCGGTTCGTAAAGGTAACCCGCGGCGTTGGCGTTGGCGAAGCAGACCGGGCAGGTGAGATTGCAGCGGTTGGTCAGATCCACGTTGGCCAGACCCGTATGGCTGGTGTGGAGGTTGCACAGGCCGCAATCGTCCGGGCAGCGGGTGGCGTTGGTGACGATGGGGTTTTCCAGGCCCCGGTTGTCGCCGAAGCTCCACTCCTCCATCTTCAGATAGAGCTTGACGTCCGAATAGACGATGTCGCGGAAGTCGCCGTGGTTCTTGCAGTGCTTCTCCATGACGACCTTGCCGCCGTCTTCAAAGATCGTGGCATCAATCAGTTCCGAGCAATCCGGGCAAAGCGACTGGGTCTGCTTGGGCAGGCCCTTCTTCAGGGCCTGAATGGGCGAACCTGTATAGGTAGTTTCGGGCTGTATTACCTGGAATTGTGCCATGATCGGCCATTGTACGGCAAGTGCCGTGGCTTTTCGCACAATGAGAGGTTGAACGGTCAATTTCCAGAGTTGTATGGCGCCTTTTCCAGGGCGAACGGTTGGCGCCGGTTTGGCCGGTGGGACAGACGATCGGTTTGTGTCGTCTGTCGCGCACCCTGTATTGGCCCCGCATGACAGACCACAAAAGCGATGGTCTGTCCCACTTGGCGGCCTGTGTATGGCAGGTAATAATTACCGGTACTGAAACGTTTCTTCCAATCTCTTCCGTCACGTTGCGGTGCTAACCTTGCACAGTGGACGCGCGGCAGTGCGGCGGCCGTCAACTGATGGAAGCAGACTGAAGATAGCGCTCCAGCAGTTCGGCTTCGCTGGCTTCGATGGCCCGAGCATACTGGCGAATGTAACTAACGTTATAGAAACCGCCGGGCAGCTTGGCAAACTGGCCGCACTCGATGGCTTCGAGATAGCGAACGCCGATTTTAGTGGCTTCCGCGATCTGGTGCAGGGAGATTCCTTTTTGATGGCGCAGTGCGGCCACTGGTGCGGTCACGGCGGTTTTCATGCCTGCATCTTTAGCATTTCAGCGGCCAACTCCGGGAACGCCGGTGGCGGGTTAGAATTGCATACTTGGACCTCACACATGCGGCGGTAGCCTTTGGGGCGGCCTTTCTGGCCGGAGCCATCAACTCGGTAGCGGGCGGCGGGACGCTGGTCTCCTTTCCGGCGCTGATCTGGCTGGGCCTGAGTTCGGTGACGGCGAACGCCACCAGCACGGTG